>NZ_JBFAIA010000029.1:0-61119 GCF_040654455.1 Nonomuraea sp. NPDC050691 | reverse complement strand
CGTTGAGCCCGTCGGCCGTGCCGTACCGGGCCTGGAGCCAGGCGCGGAAGTGGCGGGCCGACTCGGGGCAGAAGCATTCGAGCGTGTGGTCGGCGGCCGGACCAGTGGACCTCCACGTGGTCGTTCCAGGGGGCCACGCGGTAGTGGCGGCGCAGCCCGTACCGGCGGCGTCGCGCGTCGGGCAGGCCGAGGCCGAGCGAGCGGCGGATCGGCGAGTGCAGGCCGTCCGCCGCGACGAGCCAGCGGGCACGCAGCCCTCCCGCCTCGACGCCGTCGCGGTGTTGGCGCACGGACGCGACCCGGCCGGTGACGGTCTTGACGCCCAGCTCGGCGGCCCGGCGGGCGAGGGCGGCGTGCAGCACGGTCCGCCGCACCCCGAGACCGCCGGCGTCGTGGAACGCGGCCCGGGCCGAGTGGCGGCCGTCGAGGTAGTGGATGCCGCGCAGCGGGCGGCCCGTCAGCTCCACGCCCATCGCCGTCAACGCCGCGACCCCGCCGGGCATCAGGCCCTCGCCGCACGCCTTGTCCACGGGGGTGGCGCGCGGCTCCACCACCACCGCCTCCATCCCGGCCAGGGCCGCGTGGATGGCGGTCGCCAGGCCGGCGGGCCCGCCTCCGGCCACGAGGACGTCGATCACGCGACGGCCCGCCCGCCGGCCGTGGCCAGCGCCGCGTTCTCGCAGCGGATCCGTACGACCATGAGGACCGCGTTGAGCACGGTGAACGCCAGCGCGGTGATCCACGCGGTGTGGACGAGCGGCAGCGCGGCGCCCTCCACCACCACGGCCACGTAGTTGGGGTGCCGCAGCCATCCGAACCGGTACGGCCCGCGCGTCACGAGCGGCAGCCCCGGCACCACGATCACCTGGGTGTTCCAGCGGGGACCGAGGGCCGTGATGCACCACCAGCGCAACGCCTGGGCGGCCACGACGAGCGCCAGCATCGGCCAGCCGAGGACGGGCAGGAACGGCCGGTCGGCCAGGGCCACCTCCAGCGGCGCGCCGGCGAGCAGGCCGGTGTGCAGGGCCACCATCCAGGGGTAGTGGCCCTGGCCGGTGACGACGCCGCCGCGTTCGAGGCTCCAGCGGGCGTTGCGGCGGGCGATGCGCAGCTCGGCCAGGCGTTCCAGGCCGACGAGCAGGATGAGAGTCAGATACCAGAGCATGGCCACTCCCGGCGCGGCGGAGAAACGAGCGTGATCGGGACAGGACGAGGGCGGGACACGGTCACCAGCGCAACAGGACGAGTTCGGAGCAGAAGCCGGGGCCCATCGCGAGCAGCAGGCCGTACTCCCCCGGCTCCGGACGCCGCTCCTCGAGCGTGTCCTCCAGCACGTGCAGCACGGACGAGGACGACAGGTTGCCGTTGGCGGCCAGGGAGCGCCAGGTCAGCTCCAGGGCGCCGGCGGGCAGGTCGAGCACCTCGGCCACGGCGTCCAGCACCTTGGGGCCGCCGGGATGGCACACCCAGACGGCCATGTCGCGCGCGGTGAGCCCGTGCCCGGCGAGAAAGTCGCGCACGTCGTCGGCCAGGTAGCGGCGGACCATGTCCGGGACGCTCGCGTCCAGCAGCACGCCGAACCCCGAGTCCCGCACCTCCCAGCCCATGACGTGGGCGGAGTCGGGATACAGGTGCCCGCGCGTGGCCACCACGGCCGGCCCGTGCGCCTCCCGCTCGCCGCCGCAGGCCACCACGGCCGCCGAGCCGTCGCCGAACAGCGCGCTCGCGACCAGGTTGGCGGGCGAGGAGTCGCCGCGCTGCACGGTCAGCGAGCACAGCTCGACCGACAGCAGGACCGCGACGTGGTCGGGCCAGCCGCGCAGGTAGTCGTGCAGCCGGGCGATCCCCGCGGCCCCGGCCACGCAGCCCAGCCCGAACACCGGCAGCCGCTTGACGTCCCGCCGCAGCCCCACCCGGTCGACCAGGCGGGCGTCCACCGAGGGGGCGGCGACGCCCGTCACCGTGGCGAACATGATCATGTCCACGTCCTCCGGCTCCAGCCCAGCCGCCTTGATCGCCCCGCTCACGCTCTCCGCGCCCAGCTCGACGGCCGTGGCGATGTACGCGTCGTTGGCCGCGCCGAACCCGTCGAGCTTGACGTACTCCTCGATCGGCAGCGCGAGGTTGCGGAAGTCGACGCGGGCGCTGCGGTGCAGCCGGTCGAGCAGCCGCCGGTCGGCGCCGCCGGGCAGGCACATCCGCGCCGCCATGTCCGTCAGCGCCGCCTGGGGGTAGCGGTTCGGCGGGAAGGAGGTACGGACGGCAGCGATACGGGTCATGTGCGGTCTCCGGCTCGTGGCGCTGTACGACTCCGACGTTCCGGACGTTTCCCCTCCGGGCGACCGCTAAGCCATCGCGATGACCACAATCCCCTGCCATTTCGATCATCCCGGGTCAGCCGCGCCTGTGCCTGTGTCCGCGATGGCCGGCGAAGGCGGCCTACGATCAGGGAGTGACTGGCGATGAGGCGGCACGGGTGGGCGGCCTGAGGCGGACGGCCGGCGGGCTGGCACGGGCCTGCCATCCCGGCCCGACCGTCGCGGTGACGTCCCTGGTGACCGCGCTCGCGGTGGCGAGCGGGCGCGACGCGGCCGGGTGCGCGCTGGTGGCGGCGGCCGTGCTCGCCGGGCAGCTCTCGGTCGGCTGGTGCAACGACGCGGTCGACGCCCGTCACGACGTCGCGGCGGGGCGGGCCGGCAAGCCGATCGTGGACGGCGCGGTCAGCGCCGCCGCCGTGCGCAACGCCGCGTTCGTCGCCCTGGCCCTGTGCGTGCCGCTCTCGCTGGCGTCCGGGCTGCTCGCCGGGACCGCGCACCTCGTGGGCGTGGCCGCCGCGTGGGCCTACGACCTGGGGGTGAAGGCCACGGTCCTGTCGTGGGTCCCGTACGCGATCGGGTTCGGTTCGCTGCCCGCCTTCGTGACGCTCGGCCTGCCCGGGCATCCGTGGCCGGCCTGGTGGGCGGTGGCCGCCGCGGCCATGCTCGGGGTGGGCGCCCACCTGGCGAACGTCCTGCCCGACATCCCGCACGACCTGGCCGCCGGGGTGCGCGGGTGGCCGCAGCGGCTCGGCGCGGAGCGCACGCGGCTGCTGGCCCCGCTGCCGCTGCTGGCCGCGACGTGGCTGCTGGTCTTCGCGCCGCCGGGCGACGCGGGTGCCGCGGGATGGCTGGCGGTGGGGGTGACGGGGGCGCTGGTGGCGGCGGGCACGCTGCTGCACGGCCGGTCGGCGCGGGCGCCGTTCGCCGCCGCGATCGGGGTGGCGGCGGTGGGCGTCCTCGTCCTGCTCGCCAACGGCCCGTCCCTGACCGCCTGACCTCCCCCGTCTCAGTGGCGGGGGGCGCGGCGGAGCACGTTCGACACGGACTCGCGCAGCCAGCGGCGGGCCACCGCGAGAGCCATGGGCAGCGGCACCATCCCCGCCCCCAGCCCCACCTCCACCAGCAGGTCGAACACCTCCTTGCGCTGTGCGGCCGTGCCGATGGCCGCGTCGATGAACCCGGGCGACTGGGCGAGCCGGGCCAGCACGTCGGTGGTCCGCAGGTGCGGCCCGAGGGCCGCGCGGAGCTTGCGCCGGTAGACGGGCAGCGGGTCGCCGGGCGCCTCGACGGCCGCCTCGCCCGCCAGCCGTCCCGACAGCAGGGCGTAGTAGATGCCCTCGCCGGTGAGCGGGTTGATCAGGCTGGCGGCGTCCCCGGCGAGCATGACGCGGCCCGCGCCGGGCGTGGGCCGTCCGGACGACAGCGGCAGGTGATGGGCGCGCAAGTCCCGGGCCGGCCGGTCGGGCAGCAGCTCGGCGAGACGGCCGTGCAGCACCTGCCGGCCGGGCGAGCCGAGCGCGTGCAGCCGGGGCAGCAGCATGCCGAACCCGACGTTCGCGGTGCCGTCGCCGATCGGGAACGACCAGGCGTAGGCGGGCCAGCCCTCCTTCTGCATCGCGATGAGCTGGGCGTCGTCGGAGCCGGGGACGTCGGCGTACCCGCGTACGGCGATGGCCGTGTGCTGGGCCGTGTTCGGCGGGATGCCGACGAGACGGCGGACGGCGGAGTGGGCGCCGTCGGCCGCCACGACCGCGCGGGCGGCGATGTCCGCGTCGATGACCGGGTACGGGCCGGACTGGTCGATCGCGCGGACCCGGTGGCGGCGGACCTCGACGCCGAGCGCCCGGGCGGCCTCCACCAGCCGGGCGTCGAACACGCGGCGCGGCACGACGTGGTTGGGCCGGGCCGCCTCGGCGCTCACCCGCGAACCGCTCGGCGACACCACGGACAGCCGGGAGGTGGGCCGGTAGTCGTCGATGATGCCGGGCAGGCCGAGCAGGGCCAGCTCGTCCCGGCCGTGGGCCGCTATGCCGTCGCCGCACGCCTTGTCGCGCGGGAAGCCGGCCTTGTCCAGCAGCAGGACGCGCGCGCCGGGGCGCAGTTGCCTCGCCCGCAGCGCCGCGGCCGCACCCGCCGGGCCGCCGCCGACGACCACGAGATCCCAGACGTCAGTCACATCCGGACTGTGCCACGCCGGCCCCCACGCAAACCGTCCCGCCGGTGACCACTCCTCCTTGGTCGCCGTCTTGGTCTCCGTCGGGGCGCGCTGAGGCGCGGGCCATAATGCGGCGGGTGGAGAAACACGTGACGATCTCACCGGGTGCCGGGGTCGGTGTCCTGGTCCTGTCCGGGTCCAGCGGCCGGGTCGAGGAGCAGCGCTGCGACCTGCTGGCCGAGCACGGCGTGACAGCGATGTCGATCCGCTGGTGGGGTGGGGCGGGTCAGCCGCCGGGCATCTGCGAGGTACCGCTGGAGACGTTCGTGGCGGCACTCGATCTTCTGGTTGAGACGGGTGTGTCGCGGCTGGCCGTGCTCGGGGGCTCGAAGGGCGCGGAGGCCGCACTGATGCTCGCGTGCCTGGAGCCGCGCGTGAACGTTGTCATCGCCGTCTCACCGTCATCCGTGGTCTGGGCCAACATCGGCCCCGGACTGGACGGAGCGTCGACCCCTTACCGGTCGTCCTGGACGTGGCACGGCAAGCCACTCCCCTTCACCCCGTATCCGGCCGAATGGCCCGATCACGGGCCGCCCATGTCCTTCCGCGCCTTCTACGAGCGCGGTCTCGCCGCCGCTCCTCCGGAATCCGCGATCCCGCTGGAGCGGACCCGCGCCGACGTCCTGCTCGTAGCGGGGGCGGACGATCAGCTGTGGCCGTCGTTGACGTTCGCCGAGGCGCTCGCGGAACGCCGGGAGGTCCGGATCGTCAGCCATCCTTCGGCCGGCCATCGGCCGCGCTTCCCCGGCGAGTCTCCCGCGCAACCGTCGCCGTCGTTCCTGTACGGAGGATCCGCCGACGCTGACGCGGCCCTGGGCGCGGCGGCCTGGCCGCACGTCCTCGCCATGCTGGGCTCATGACCGGCGACGGTCGGCGGCGAAGTACCTAAGGAAGTACTTAAGTACGACAGATTCCGCGTCACCAGCGGCTCCGTAACTTTGTGGTCAAGACGAACGACCACGAAAGAGCAAGCACATGAGCGACATCGACCAGCTGGTCCAGAGCTACCTCGCCGCCTGGAACGAGACCGACGCGGCGGCCAGGCGGGCGGCGCTCGCCGAGGTCTTCGCCGAGGACGCCACGTACACCGACCCGCTGGTGTCGGTGCGCGGCCTCGACGGCCTCGACGCGACGATCGCCGCCGTCCAGGGCCAGTTCGGCGGGCTGATGTTCAGCCTCGCCGGAGCCGTCGACGCCCACCACGACATCGCCCGCTTCACCTGGAACCTGGGTCCGGAAGGGGCCGAGCCGCTCGCCGTCGGGTTCGACGTCGTCGTGATCGGCGACGACGGCCGGATCAGCCAGGTGCTCGGCTTCCTCGACAAGGTGCCGGCCGGGGCCTGACCTCGGCGGGCGGAGCCCGACTCCGGCGGGCGGACCCGACCATCGGTCCGCCCCCACCCGTGCGACCACGCAGAACCCGACTTGGAGTAACGATGACCGCGTACCTGCTCGCCCATCTTCGCAGGCCCGAAGAGATCCACCCCGACGTGCTGGAGTACAAGGAGAAGGTCCAGGCGACCATGGACCCGTTCTTCGGCCGGTTCATCGTGCGCGGCGGCACGGTCGAGGTCAAGGAGGGATCCTGGCCAGGCGATGTCGTGCTGCTGGAGTTCCCGTCCATGGAGCACGCGCGCGGTTTCTACCACTCGGCCGCCTACCAGGAGATCCTGCCACTCCGCACGGATCACCTGGAAGGCGATCTGATCATCGTCGAGGGTGTCGACGCCCCTGATCACACGTCGTAGTTGAAGCCGAAGGCGCGCGCACCGGTCTCGGAACGGGGCCGGTGGCTGGTCTCCGGCCCGAAGGCGACGTAGGTCCCCGGGCCGTGGATGCGGTCACCCTCGATGAGCTCGCCCTGGACCACGAAGTAGGCCTCGCCGTAGGTCTCGTGGACGTCCAGCTCCGGCCACTCGGCGCCCGGCGCGAGATCGACGACCCAGGTTCTGATCCCTTCCATCCCCGGGAGCATCCGCACGTGAACCCCGGGACCGAGCTCGACGGCGGGGACGGCGTCAACGTCAACCGGCAGCATTTGTCCAGGTAGGACCCGTTCTGGCGTGGTCATCGGGCCAACGTACTCACATTCCCAGACTGGCGGCAAGATTCTTGAGCTCACCGCGGGAGGCGACGCCGAGCTTGGGATATGCCTTGTAGAGGTGATAGCCGACCGTGCGGTGGCTGAGGAAGAGCTGTGCGGCGATGTCCCGGTTGGACAGGCCCTGCGCGGCCAGCCGGACGATCTGCAGCTCCTGCGGGGTGAGCGCGGCAGCCGCTCCCTCGCCGGCGCGCGCGCCCTGGTCCTGGGCGCCGGTCGCGGTCAGCTCGCCGCGGGCCCGTTCGGCCCACGGCGCCATGCCGAGCCGGTCGAAGACCTCCAGCGCGCCGTTCAGCAGGCCCCGCGCCTCGGACTTGCGGCGCGCCCGGCGCAACCACTCGCCGTAGAGCAGCGCCGTCCTGGCGTACTCCAGCGGGCGGGCGTCCTGGTCGTGCAGCTTGAGCGCCGCCGCGTACGACTGCTCGGCCTGGTCGTCGGCGCCGATCAGGCCCCGGCAGCGCAGGACGAGCGCGTCCGCCCAGGGCTGCCGGACCGACTCCGCCCATCGTTCGAAGCGGGCCAGCGGCTCGGCGGCGCGTTCCGGCGCCCCGACCCGTACGGCCGACTCCACCAGGTCGGGGGTGGAACGCGTGGCGCAGATGTGATGGCGCATCGGTTTGCGGGTGAGACGCTCGAAGCGCGCGAGGGCGGCTTCGGCGCGCCCCAGGCCCAGGTCGAGCAGGCCGAGCGACCAGTGTGCCCAGGGCGCGCCCGGGGAGATCGCCCCGGCGGCCGCCCCGGCCAGACCGGCCTCCGCGTGCCGCGAGCAGGCGTCCTCGTCGCCCTTGGCCGCGTCGAGGTAGGCCAGCACGCTGCTGAACTGGCTGACCCACTGCTGCTGCCCGGTGTCACGGGCGAGGCCGAGCGCCTCGGTCGCCGTGGTGAGCGCGTCCAGGTGGCGGCCGGTGAAGACCTCACCCTCGACCGCGAAGAACAGCACCGTGGGAAGCCGTCCGGCCCTGCCCCGTGCCCGATGGTCCGCCGCGAGCGTGTTCGCCAGCCGGTAGGCGTCCGCGTCCTGGCCCCGCGCCAGCGCCGCGCCGCACAGGATCATCAGAGCCTGGTCCGGCGCCCCACCGCGGCGGCGTACCTCGTCGAGCGTCTCCCCCAGCGGCGGAGGAGGCTCCGAGCCGCCCGGGTTCAGCAGGTGCACGAGGAAGCAGGCGATCGGCGCCAGGGGGTCGGTGTCCGCCGGCGGCACCGCCGACAGCCGCTCCAGGGTCGCGGCGAGCTGCTGTTCGCCCAGGTACCACGCGGTGTGCACGGCCTGGATCAGCATCTGCGCGGCCTGGACGGGGTCGGCGCCGCCGATGAGCGCGGCGCCGTCGAGCAACCGCTGATGGGCGGCCGGGTAGGCCCCCTTCCAGAACTCGGCGAGCGCCTGGACCTCGCCCAGCCTCGCCCGCACGGCCGGGGCGCCGCCGGTCCGGGCCGCCGCGCGGCGCGCCAGGTCGCCGGCCCGTTCCAGGTCGCCCGTCTCCAGGGCGGCCTCGGCGGCCATGGCCTCACGGCGCGCCCTCGCCCCAGGGTCGACGCTCAGGCGGGCCGCCCGTTCGTACGCGGCGGCCGCGGCCTCGTAACCGCTGCGTACCCGAGCGCGGGCCGCGGCGTGTTCCAGCGCGGTGGCGGCCTCTTCGTCGGGCCCGGTGGCCGCGGCCGCGAGGTGCCAGGCCCGGCGGTCCGCCTGCTCGGGGCTGTCGAGTGCCGCGGCGAGCGCCCGGTGGACGGCCAGGCGGTGGGCGAGCGGCGCGCGCTGGTAGACCGCGGCGCGGATCAACGGGTGGCGGAAGCGGAGGCTGTCCTCGGAGCCGCCGCGGACGATGAGACCCGCCCGCTCGGCCGGCAGCAGGTCACCGACGCCCGCGCCCACGGTCTCGGCGGCCCGCAGGACCGCGGCGAGCTCGCCCTCCTCGTCGGCCGCGGCGACCAGGAGCAGCGTCTGCGACGCCTCCGGCATCCGGCTGACCTGGCCGTGGAAGGTCAGCTGCAGGCGGCTGGTCAGGGGCAGCGCCCCGGGGGCGAACGCCGCCCCCGGCTCGGCGGCCAGCGCGACCGGCAGCTCCAGCAGGGCCAGCGGGTTGCCCCGCGCCTCGGCCAGCAGACGGAAGCGCAGCGTGGGCGGCAGCGGGTGCCGGTCCAGCAGCGCCGCGGCCGCCTCCGGGCGCAGACCGGAAAGACGCAGCTCCGGAAGGCCGGGAGCAGGGAAGGAGCCCTCGCCGTCACGCGCGGCGAAGAGCATGACCACGCCCTCGGCCCGCAGCCGCCGGGCGGCGAACAGCAGCGCGTCCCGGGACGCCCGGTCCAGCCATTGCGCGTCGTCGACCAGACACAGCAGCCCGCCCTCGTCCGCGTACTCCGCGAGGAGGGACAGCACCGCGAGCCCCACCAGCATCGGGTCGGCGCCGGCGCCCGAGCTGAGCCCGAACGCCGACTCCAGCGCCAGGCGCTGCGGAGCCGGCAGAGCCGGGAGACAGTCCAGTGCCGGACGCAGCAACAGCTGCAGCCCGGAGAACGGCAGCTCCGCCTCGGACTCGACCCCCGTGCCGCGGAGCAGCCGCAGATCACCGGCCGTCGCCTCCGCGTGGTCGAGCAACGCCGTCTTGCCTATGCCGGGCTCTCCGCGCAGCACCAGCAGGGCGCTCTCACCGCGGCCGGCCCCGGCCAGCAAGGCCGCGATCGCGCCCGCCTCCGCCTCTCTCCCGCACAACTCCACCAGCCCTGACATGCCCCAATCCTGGCACCCTGCGAAGGTGAGGCCGCCATCGCCGCCTCAGCCAGGCCGAGTGGCGAGCCGGCTTCCCGTCCCGTCCACCGAAACCGACCGGTCCGGGAGAGGCGACCCCTCCGACGGAGACGACCGGTCATGCGGAGACGTCCGGTCAGGCGGAGACGTCCCCTCCGGCGGAGACGACCGGTCACGCGAAGACGACCCGTCCGGCGCAGACGGAGAGCGCGGCTCGGAGGGAGGGAAGGCGGTGGAGGCGGCTGTCGGGGTGGAGGGGGTGGGCGCCGGGGCGGAGGGGGTGGAGGTGCCGGAAACCGAAGGCGCTGATGTGGGGGCGGCGCCGGTGACGGGGTGGGGGTGGTCGTGGGGTGGCGGGAGGGTGCCCTCGGCCACGTGGGCGAGGGTGATCTCCGACAGGAGCGTCTCCTCGTGGTCCCGTAACGCGCTCCACACGTCCGCCAGGGGCCGCGCCACCCCCGGGTATCCGCCGTGGTCACCCCCCTCCGGCACGCCCTCCACCACCGTGATGATGTCGGCCAGGCTGATCTGTTCCTTGGGGTACGCGAGCCAGTAGCCGCCTTCGGGGCCGCGCTGGCTGTGCAGGAGTCCGGCGCGGCGCAGCTGGAGCAGGATGTTGTCGAGGAACTTGCGGGGAATGCCCTGTGCCGCCGCGATGCGCTCGGCGGGCACCGGCCCGGGCGGGGCGGCGGCCAGCTCGGCGGCGGCTCTCAGGGCGTACTGGGTCCGGGCGGAGATCCGCATGTCGCTCAGGTGGTCACCTGGTGGAGGCCCCAGCGGCGGCGCAGGGCGTTGTCGGCGAGGCCGAACAGCCGGTCCACGAGGATGCCGATGACGAGGATCACGATCATGGTGGCGAGCAGGCCGGGAGAGTCGGCCAGCTCGCGCGCGAAGTGGAGCTGCTCGCCGAGCGACGGCCGGTTGGCGATGATGACGAGCAGTTCACCGGCCATCAGCGAGCGCCAGGCGAACGCCCAGCCCTGCTTGAGCCCGGCCAGGAACGACGGCAGCGAGGCCGGCAGGATGACATGCCGGTACAGCGTGAGCCGCCGGAAGCCCAGCATGTGCCCGGCCCGCAGCAGGATGGGCGGTGTGTAGTCGACGCCGGCGATCAGGCCGTTGGCGACGGACGGCGCGGCGCCGAGCACCACCACGAACAGGATCGCGCTCTCGCTCAGCCCGAACAGCAGGATCGCGAGCGGGAACCAGGCGATGGACGGCATCGTCTGGAGCCCGGTGATGAGCGAGCCGACGGCCCGGCGCAGCGGCCGGATGCGCGACACCAGCGCCCCGACGACCAGCCCGGCGGCGATCGCGAGGGCGAACCCGACGACCGCGCGGCGCATGGTGACCGTCAGCGCCTGGTAGAACTCGGCCTCGCCGAGCCGGTGGCCGAGCTCGGTGAGCGTGGTCACGGGCCCGGCGAAGACGTACTCGGGCCACCATCCGGCGAGCACGACGAGCTGCCAGGCGGCGAGCACGAGGACGACGGCCAGGGCGACGGGCCAGGTGCCGGCCCAGGCTCGGGTGAGCAGGCCGGCGCGGCGCGCGGGCGCCAGCTCCAGGGCGTCGAGCCCGGCGATCTGCCGGGCGTGCGTGTCAGCGGCCATCGGAGGCGACCTCCAGGGCGAGGGACGGAGCCGGCGGGTCAGCGGCCATCGGGGGTCGCCTCCTGCGGGACGCGGGTCGGCGCGGCGCCGTGGCGCATGACCTCCTGGCGCAGACGCTGCGTGATCTCGCCGGCCTGCTCGGCGACCTCCGCCGAGTCGGTACGGCGGGGCCGCGGCAGCGTGACCGGGAAGTCCTCGACGACCCGGCCGGGGCGGCTGGACAGCAGCACGACCCGGTCGCCGAGCCGGACGGCCTCGCGGACGTTGTGGGTGACGAACAGCACGGTCAGGTCGCGCTCGCGCCAGATGCGCTCCAGCTCGTCGTGGAGAAGGTCGCGGGTCATGGCGTCGAGCGCACCGAAGGGCTCGTCCATGAGCAGCACGTCGGCGTCCTGGGCGAGCGCCCGGGCCAGGGAGACGCGCTGCCGCATGCCGCCCGACAGCTCGTGGGGCCGCTTCCGGCCGAACCCGCCGAGGTGGACGATCTCCAGGTACTCCGCCGCCCGGTCGCGCCGCTCCCGCTTGCCGAGCCCCTTGGCCCGCAGCGCCATCTCGACGTTGGCCGAGACCGTCAGCCACGGGAACAACGCCGGCTCCTGGAACATGAGCGCGATCCGCCGGCGGTCGACGTCGATGCGGCCGGCGGTGGGCGCGTCGAGCCCGGCGACCAGCGACAGCAGCGTGCTCTTGCCGCAGCCGGAGGCGCCGAGCAGGCAGACGAACTCGCCGCGCGCTACGTCGAGGGCGACGTTGTCCAGGGCCAGCAGGCCCGCCTTGCCGTGTCCGTACGTCTTGGAGACGGCCTGGAGGCGGACGGCGGGTCGCTGCCCGTCGGTCCGCCCGCCGGCCTGCTCCGTCAGCGGAGCGGTCATGGCACCTCCGTCACTGTCCGAGAGTCTCTTGTCCGGGAGTCACTTGTCCGGGAGTCACTTGTCCGAGATGGGCGACTGGCCCTTGGCGGCCAGGACCTCGTTGAGGATCTTGAGGTCGTAGATGCCGTTCAGGTCGACCTGGTCCAGCAGGCCCACCTTGGTGGCGTGCTCGGCGCTGGTGACCAGCGACGAGGCGATCGGGTCGTCGGTGAACGTGATGTTCTTGAACGCGCTGTCGAGGACCTCGGGCTTGAGCGCCTTGCCGGTCAGCTTCTGCAGCGCGGCGTTGGCGGTCCGGGCGGAGCCGGCCGGGTCGGACTTGATCAGGTCGTTGGCCTCGACGTGCGCCTCGATGAGCTTGCGGACCGTGTCGGGGTGCTCCTTGAGGAACTCCTGCCGGACGATCAGGTGGGTGATGACGAACTGCTTGTCCGGCCACAGGTCGCGCTCGTCGACGAGGACCTTGCCGCCGCTCTCCTTGATGAGGCGGCTGGCGAACGGCTCGGGCACCCAGGCGCCGTCGATGTCGCCGGTGGCGAACGTCTGGATGGTCTGGGAGTTCTCCTGCGGGACGATGTGGACGTCGCCGCCGCCCTTGGTGTCGGTCTTGAGTCCCTTCTCGGTCAGCCAGTAGCGCAGGGCGACGTCCTGAGTGTTGCCGAGCTGCGGCGTGGCGATCTTCTTGCCCTTGAGCTGCTCGGGCGAGGTGATGCCGGGTTTGACGACGAGGAACACGCCTCCGGAGGCGGCCCCCGCGACGATCTTGATGGCCTTGCCCTTGGACTTGGACCAGGCGTTGATGGCCGGGTTGGGGCCGACGTAGGTGGCGTCGACGGCGCCGGAGAAGACCGCCTCGATCGCGGCCGGGCCGGCGTTGAACGTGCTGGTCTTGAGCGTGGTGCCGCTGCCGAGATGCTTGGCGTAGAGGCCCTTCTCGACGCCGACGAGGGCGGTGGCGTGCGTGATGTTCGGGAAGAACCCGAGCCGCACCTCGGCCGGCGCGGCGCCGGGCTTGCCGTCGCCGCCGGACCCGCCGCAGGCCGCGGTCAAGGTCGTGAGTGCCAGAGCCGCCAGGGCGGCCACCACCCCGCGAGGCCCGCGTGCGTTCATCGGTTCTCCCTATTCCCCACTTATTTAGTAGATATAATCTGTTTATAGGGGCATGCGGGCATGGCGTCAAGCCGGGTGTTCCAGCTACCTGGGTGATCTCAGAGGTGCTTCAGCAGCAGCAGCGCGATGTCGTCCGTGCGCTGCTGGACGTCGAGCGCGTGGTCGATGAGCGTCTGCGCGACCATGGCCAGGGGCCGGCCGGAGCAGCGGGTGAGGCGTCGGCCCAGGGCCTCCATGCCCTCGCCGATGTCGATGCCCGGCGCCTCGATCAGGCCGTCGGTGTAGAGGGCGAGCATCGACCCGGGCGGCAGCGGCAGCTCCATCGTCGGGTAGTCGGCGTCCGGGTCCAGCCCGAGCAGCAGCCCCGCGGGCATGTCCGCGATCTCCGCGGGCGTGCCGGGCCGGAGCAGCAGGGGCGGGAGGTGGCCGGCGCTGGCCAGGCACGCGACGTGCCGCTCCAGGTCGAGGTTGACGTACAGGCAGCTTGTGAACAGGTCGGGCGCGAGGTCGATGAGCAGCCGGTTGGTGTGGAAGAGGACCTCGCCGGGGCTCGCGCCCGCGGTCGCGTGGGCGTGGATGGCGGTACGCACCTGCCCCATGAGGGCGGCGGCGGTCATGTCGTGGCCCTGGACGTCTCCGATGACGGCGGCGGCCGTGCTCTCGTCCAGCCTGATGAGGTCGTAGAAGTCGCCGCCGATGTCCATGCCGCGGGTGGCGGGCAGGTACCGCGCGGCCACGTCCAGGCGGGGCACGCTGGGCAGCGCGCTCGGCAGCAGGCTCGCCTGCAGGGCCTCGGCCAGGTGGTGCTTGACGTCGTAGAGCCGGGCGCGCTCCAGGGCCTGGGCGACGAGCCCGGCCAGGGAGGTGAGCGTGGCCCGCTCGTCGGCGGTGAAGACGTGCGCGTGCTCGTACGACAGGACGACGGTGCCGATGGGGCGGTCGGAGGCGATGAGCGGGAGCACCGCCCAGGCGGCCATGCCGGGCTGGGCCACCGCGTCGGGATGCCGGGCGGCCAGCTCCTCCCAGTTGCCGAAGAACGCGGCCTCGCCCGTGAGCATGACGTGCTGGCTCGCGCTGTGCGCGGTGAGCGGCAGGCCGTCGAAGTGGTCGATGACCTCCGGCTCGTAGTTGTGGGAGCCGACCACCAGCATCCGGCCGTTCTCGGCGAGCAGGATGGCCATGCCCTGGGCGTCGCAGAGGACGATGACCTGCTCGGTGACGAGGTCCACGACGTCCTGGACGGTGACGGCCCGGGTGAGGGTCGACGCGAGGTGGACCAGGTTGTAGAGCGTGTCGGCCCGGATGGGCCTGATGAGGTGCCCGGTGTCCGCCTGCGGCTCCTGGAGGACCGGCCCGGGGACGGGAACGATGCGGACGCTGATGCCCGACGGGTCGGAGTGCAGCTCGAAGGCCAGCCGCTCGCCGCGCGGGTTGGCGGCGGTGAACGCGGTGACCTGGTTGCTGAGCGCGGCGGCCCGGTAGTTGGCCTCGAAGACCGGGTCCCGCAGCCACGGCAGCACCTCCCAGGGCCTGGCCCCGAGCAGCTCGGAGACCTTGCCGCCGAGCAGGCCGGCCGCCGTCTCGGTGATGAACGTGACACGGCCGTCCATGTCGAGCGCGCAGCACCCTTCGGGCAGCCGGTTGACGTAGTCGAGCGCGGCCAGCGCCTCCTCGGGGTCCGCCTCGGCGTCGCGGCCGACGGCGAGGGGCCGGGGCCGTTCGCCGGGCACGACCGGGTGGCCGGTCTCGGCGGCCCGCCGCAGCAGGATGCCCATCCGGCGGCAGTCGAGCTCCATGACGTCCCGCTCCTGCGGGCTGAGCTCGGGGGCGTGCGGCGCGGGCCACAGCAGGACGAGTGCGCCCCAGCAGTCCTCGCCGATGCAGATGGGCGCGGCGGCCAACGAGAAGGGGTACGGCAGGGTCAGGGCGGCGTCCGGGTAGTGCCGGGCCATCTCCTCCTGCCCCGGCACCCACACCAGGCGCCTCTCGCGCACCGCGACCGAGCCGGGGATCCGGCTGTCCAGGCGGAGCCTGGACCACTGGCTGGCGATCGGCGTGGGAAGCCCGATCGTCGACTCCATGCGCAGCGTGTCCCCGTCGGGCGTGAGGAGGTAGAGGGCGCCCATGTGCGCGCCGGTGCCACCCACGGCGTGGGCCAGCAGCTCGTCCAGTCCCGGGGCGTCGTCGTCTCCGGGGCCGAAGAGTGTGGTGGCTTGGTCGTGCATGGGTGGCGCCTCACTCTCAGGGTGAGTTCTCTACCCGAAAATGCCTATAAAGGACAATATGCCCGAGTCTCTGCGATCGGCGCCACTCCGGGGCCTCTTATCCGGGTCCGACGAACCGGGGGTTACCCTGCGGCCTATGCACACGCAGCCCGCCCCCACCGGCGTTCCCGTGCTGTCCCGGCGGCTCATCGGAGCCGAGCTCCTCGTGGTGTTCTCCGTGTCGCTCGGCGCCAGCGGCCTGGTGGCGCTCGTCCGGCTGGTGGGCGCGCTCACGGCGCCGAGCGGCCTGAAGAGCCAGCACGCCGTGCTCACCCCCACGCTCGCGCCCGGCCGCCCCTGGCTGGACCTGACGCTCCAGCTCGTGAACATCGCCATCACGGTGGCGCCCGTCGCGCTCGTCGCCTACCTGCTGATCCGCTCCGGCGAGTCGCTGCGCACGATCGGCGTGGACGGGCGGGAGCCGGGCCGCGACCTCGGCCGGGGCGCCGCCCTCGCGGCCGTGATCGGCGGCACGGGGCTCGCGTTCTACCTGGCCGTGTACGCCACGGGGGTCAACCTCCAGGTGGTGGCCGGGGCGCTGCCCGACGAGTGGTGGCGGGTGCCGGTGCTGGTGCTCGCCGCGGCGCAGAACGGCGTGCTGGAGGAGGTGCTCGTCGCCGGATACCTGCTGCACCGCTTGGACCAGGCGGGCTGGAGCCCCTGGCGGGCCGTGGTGGTCTCGTCGCTGCTGCGCGGCTCGTACCACCTGTACCAGGGGTTCGGCGGGTTCGTCGGCAACGTGGTGATGGGGCTGGTGTTCGGCCGGCTCTACCAGCGGTGGGGCCGGGCGATGCCGCTGGTCGTGGCGCACACGCTGATCGACACGGTGGCCTTCGTGGGGTACGCGCTGCTCCACGGCAAGGTCAGCTGGCTCCCCTGACCCCCTACCGCACCGGGGCGCGGGCGGGGCGAAGGGATCGTCAGAGGCCGTAGCGGCTCTTCAGGTGCCGCCACCAGTCACGGAACATCCACGCGTCGAACTCGGTGATCGAGGTGGCGCTGCCCGCCTTCATGATGAAGCAGCACTGCCCCGTGGGAGTCCAGTCGTAGAAGTCGTCAAGGCCGAACGAGTGCCCCATCTCGTGCAACAGGATGTGGATGTTGTCGGCGTTGAGGTTGCCCATGAAGTACTCGCTGCCGATGCGCTGGCCCCAGTCGCCGCCCGCGCCGCCGCCGAAGCCGGCGGTGAGCCAGAGCGACATGTCGTAGTGGTGCGACGCGCCGCCCGGGCAGTTGGGGTAGTTCCCGCTCTGGTTGAAGAAGCGGCCGCACGGCTCGGCGCACTGGGGGGCGTTCTCGCGGATGTCGTTGACGTAGATGTCGACCGAGTTGTCGCTCCACTGGAGCTGCGCCCGGTCGCGCACGGCCCAGCCGACGACCTTCACCGGCACCGTGCTGTACGGCCAGCCGTTGTGCCCGGCCATCACGTCCATCCACTTCTTGAACTGGCGGGCCAGGGCGGCGTGGATCTGGTCGCGCTGGGCGGCCGTCACCGTGGCCGTGGTGTCCCAGCGGACGCAGTAGTTGATGGAGCCGCGGTTGGCCATGACCTGGTCCCAGCCGTAGTTTCGGAAGCCGTACAGGTTGGGGTACGTGCTCTCGACGTGCTGCCAGACCTCGTTGAGCGGCGTGACCAGGCTGGCCGGCGGGTTCCAGGTGCCGGGGGTGCCGCCGCCGCCCGACGGGTCGTCGGCGTACGCCTTGACCTCCAGCAGGCCGACCGACGCCTGGCCGCTCTGCAGCGCCACGCGCAGCCGGGTGGTGCTGACCTGGCCGAAGGTCACCTTGTTGTAGGCGTCCACGCGGACCGGGTAGCCGCTGGCGTTCGGGACGTCGGCGTACGCGCCGCCGTTCCAGTACTGGAGCTTCCAGGAGGCGGGGACGCGCACGCCGCCGCCGTCGTCGAAGAAGTAGATCTCGGCGGCCCGCAGGGTCTGCGCACCGCCCCAGGTCAGCTCCGCCCACTGGGCGCCGGTGTCGGGCCAGGTGCCCCAGCGGCGGTTGACGGTGTCGTTGGAGCGGGGCGGGTCGATGCCGTCGTTGAGCGCGGCCACGCTCTCCCAGGACGAGGTGTAGGACGCGCTCGGGGTGGCGGACGTGGCGAGGTTCGTCTCCGCGTACGCCGCCCGCACCGGTAGCAGGAAAGCGCTTACCAGTAGAAGCGGCAAGAGGGCCAGGCGTTTCATCGCGCCTCCAGGGTGGGGTTGGGTGTCGCCGGATGTGCGGACGCCCGGCACGCGCCTCCGTGCGGGGCGGCCCGTGCCGGGCAGGGGGACATCAAGTGATCATGGTCCGAACGCCTTGACCTCGAGCAGGCCGACGGAGTTCGATCCGTTGCCGGTGAGCAGCACCCGGAGCCGGGTGGTGCTCGTGGCCGTGAACGTCACCGTGTTGTAGGCGTTCTTCGTCAGCGTGTACGCGCTCGCGCCGGGCACGTCCGCGTACGCGCTGCCGTTCCAGTACTGCAGCTTCCACGACGCCGGCATGTCGATGCCCTCGTCGTCGTCGAAGAAGTACACCTGCGCCCGGTTCAGGTTCTGCGCCGACGACCACGTCAGGTCCACCCACTGCTGCCCGGTCTTCGGCCAGCAGCCCCAGCGCGGGTTGACGGTGTCGTTGGAGGACGGCGGGTCGATGCCGTCGTTGATCGCGTTGACGCTCTCCCAGGACGAGGTGTACGAGGCGGTCGGCGTCGCCGAGGCGGCCAGGTTGCCCGCCGGCGGCTCCTGGGTGCCGCCCCGGTTGAACACCTTGATCTCGGTCAGGCCCGTCCTGGCGCCGGAGGCGTTGGTGGCCAGCACCCGCATCCGCTGGGCGTTGACCGCGCCGAACGTCACCACGTTGTAGTTGGCCCGCGGCGCCGCCGGGCTCTTGGCCTGGCCCGGCACGCTGACCCACGCGCTGCCGTTGTGGTACTGGATGTCGTACGCCGACGGCGCCCGGTAGGTGGAGCCGGCCGGACGGCTGTCCTTGAAGTACAGGCGCACCTCGTTGAAGGTGCGGGCCGCGCCGAAGTTCAGCTCGTACCAGTCCTGGCTGTTGGGCGAGCCGCCCGCGCCCCAGAACGGCTCGTTGACCGGGTAGCCGTCCTTGGCGCCCGCGACCGTGCTGCCCGAGCCGGTGTACGAGGCGCTCGCGGTGGAGCCGGTGGCCAGGTTGGTCAGGTCGGCCGTCAGGTCCACGCCCGCCTTGGCCAGCATGTCCACCATGCGGGCGCCGGTGTGCGTCACCTGCGTCGGCGCCTGGAGCCCCGAGACGGCCACGTGGTGGGTGACCGTGCCGCTCGTGGTCACGTCACCGGTGGCCGGGTCCCAGGTGAAGGGCACCAGCGAGCCGACGGTCGCGGCCCGGGTGCCGTTGACGTAGATCGAGTAGCCCTCCGGCACGCCCGGGTAGCGCACGACGCCGTCGGACGGGTCGTCCCAGACGATGGTCAGGTCGGCGTTGCGGTAGCGCAGGTTGTTGACGGTGAAGTGGGACCAGCCGATGTTGATCGGCGACAGCTCCACCTTGGCGTCGTTGCGCGGCCGGAGCCCCGCCACGTCCTCGATCACGGTCCAGTTGCCGCTGCCGAGGATGTTGTGGTGGATCCACGACCGGTAGGTGATCGACGAACCGTTCCAGTCGGCCCAGAACTCGTTGGCGTCGGGCCACTGGGTGTTGCCGTTGACGTACTGCGCCCAGGCGTTCCAGTAGAGCAGCTTCTTGTACCAGGTCGCGTCGATCCACGAGTTGGGGTAGTTCCGCAGCACCGAGGAGAGCAGGCGGAACTGCACGGTGGAGTTGATCGTGGAGAAGTTGTTGCTGCCGGTGCCCGAGGCCGCCTTGTCGGCCTGGTTGGCGGTGTAGAAGGGGAAGATCGGATACTGGGCCGGATCGTCGAAGAGGCGCAGCGCCTGCTTGTAGGTGGCGGTGTTCGGGATCGCGCCGACGGCGAACGGGTAGTAGTTGTTGATCTCCTTCCACGGCACCCACTCGTTGGTGGACTTCAGCCGGTGCTCGAAGAGCTGCCGGTTCGGGTTCCACAGCACGTTGACGATGGCGTTCTGGATCTGCGTGGCCAGGGTGCGCATCTCGGTGGCCTTGGCGGTGTTGCCGACCGCCTCGTACGCCTGGGCGGCGGCCAGCGCGCCGCTGTACTGGTAGGCCGACTCGGCGCGGTCCATGTCGCCGCTCTTCCAGTGGAAGGAGACGGCGTCGGCGTCGTTGCCGGTCAGGGCGCCCCAGTCGTACTCGATGAGCTTGTTGTTGTCGTGGTCGTAGTAGGCGAGCTGCCCCTTGACGTCGCCCTCGGCGTAGCGGGCCAGGTTGGCCGCGATGGCCGGCTGGCCGCCGTGGATCTGGTAGCTGCGCCAGGCCGCCTCGGCGATGTACTGGGTGTAGCTGTTGGACCAGTTCTCCGGGTCGCCCGGGTTGTCGACGAAACGGCCGTTCTTCGACACCTGTCCGACGCTGAGCCAGTCGCCGTAGGCGTACTTCGGGTCGCGCAGGTACTTGAGGTCGTCGATGTGCATCGGCTGGGTCAGCACGATCGCGTTGTTGTAGCCCAGCACGCCCTCCGTCGAGGTGGGGAACTGGAACGTCTGCCCGGGGATGTCGGCGTCGAGGTGGTTGAAGCGCATCAGCCACCAGCGGTAGTAGATGTTCTTCTTGATGCCCGGCTCGGGAACGTCGATGTAGGGCACGTTCTGCGCCCACCACCGGTTGTAGGCCCGCACGTGCGTGGCGAAGGCCGTGGCGCCCGAGTACCCGGCGTACGCGTCGTACTCGGTGCGCGACTCGGGGATCTCGTTGGTGACGAAGCCCATGACGACCTTGGCGGTCACGGTGGCGCCCGCGGCGACGGTCACCGACCGGTTGAGCCCGCCGCTGGAGACCGTGAACCCGTCGCCGGTGAGCTTCGGATAGATCGTGGTGAGGTTGTTCTTGGCGTTGACCTGCCCGGTCAGCTCGCTGCCGCTGCCCGAGGCGGCGTACGGCGAGGTGGCGCGGAGCTGCAGCGTGGCCGAGCTCGACCCGTTGTTGGTGATGGACAGGTTGGTCACGGCGACGTTGTTCTCGGTGATGAACTTCGTCTGGTTGACCGTGATCGAGCCGCTGGTGTGGACGCTCTTCCAGTGGCTCGGCGCCTGCCGGCGGGAGTTGACCTGCTCGGTGAAGGTGCCGGGCGTGATGGCGACGGTGTAGGCGTTGTTGTCGCTGATGCTCTCCCAGTACGCCACCTGGCCCGCGAAGCCGAGCGTGCCCGGCGTGTGGGTCTTCATGAACACGGCGCGCCCGCGCGACATCAGCCAGGTGCCGGCCGGGTCGTTGCCCGGCCGGGCGAGCAGCCGGTCCATCCAGAAGTCGGTGCCGGAGCTCTCCGCGTCGTAGATGGCCTGCATCATGTTGCCGGTCGTGTACGAGCCGGGCGCCGCCGTGATCGCCGGGCCGCCGAACGTGGGGTACCCGATGGTCTGCGCGGCGTCGGCCGGGGCCCCGGCGACGACCATCCCGGCGATCAGCAGCAGGGCGGCCACGGCCCGCCGTACGACCTTTCTCATCACAGGGCCATCCATTCGAGGACGCCGGTCGAGTAGCCGGACTTCGAGGTGATGCTCAGCCGCAGCCGCGTCGTCGAGACCGCGGGGAACGTCGTGACGTTGTAGGTGTTCGCGGCCGTCCCGCAGGCCGACTGGCCCGGCACGTCCACGTACGCGCTGCCGTTCCAGTACTGCACCTTGCAGGAGGCGGGCAGGTCGATGCCGAGGTCGTCGTCGAACCAGTAGGTCGCGACCCGGCTGATCGGCTGGGCGCTGTTCCAGCGGTACTCCAGCCACTCGGTGCCCTGGTGGTTCCAGTTGCCGTAGGCGCCGTGGCTGTGGTCGGCCGAGCCGGTGGGCACGTACCCGTCGTTGACGGCGGCGAGCGTCTCCCACGGCGAGACGTACGAGGTGGACGCCGTCGCGGTCAGGGCCAGGTTGGTGCCGGCCGGCGGCCCGCCGGGACCCCCGCCCGGGCCGGTCGTCTGGACGACCTTCTGCATGGTGCCGTCGGCGTTCCAGTAGAGCTTGTCGAGCGTCACCGAGCGCCGGAAGTTGCCGCCGCCGGGGCTGCTCGCGTTGTGGTAGACCATGTACCACTGGCCCTTGAACTCGATGATCGCCGGGTGGTTGGTGGTCGAGGTGACCTGGTCGAGCACCACGCCGCGGTGGGTCCACGGGCCGAGCGGGTTGCTCGCGGTGGCGTAGCGGATGCAGGCGTAGCCGGAGGCGGCGCAGCCGGAGTCGTTGGCCGAGTAGGCCAGGTAGTAGACGCCGTTGCGCTTGAACATCCAGGGGGCCTCCCAGAAGTTCGAGACGCCCTGCGGGGTGATGACGGAGCCGTCCAGGTTGATCATGTCCGGCTTGAGCTTGGCGGCGCGCAGACCGTAGTAGGAGCCCCAGTAGATGTATGACTGGCCGTCGTCGTCGGTGAAGACGGTCGGGTCGATGTTGAGCGGCGAGGAGTTGGGGGTGCTGTCGCTGATCAGCGGGCCGCCCTTGGCGTCGCGGAACGGGCCGAGCGGGCTGTCGCCGACGGCCACGCCGATGTCCATCCAGCCCGCGCCGTTGCCGTTGACGGGGACGTACCAGTAGTACTTGCCGTTCTTCGGCTCGACCTCGCCGGCCCACGCGTCGGCGCCGGCCCACGGGAAGTCTGAAATTTTCAGCTTGGCGCCCTGGTCGGTCCAGGTGGTCGCGTCCCCGGACGTGAAGACGTGCCAGTCGCGCATGACGAAGTCGGTGCCGCCGGCGGGGGCCTCGTCGTGACCGGTGTAGAGGTACATGGTGTCGCCGGCCACCAGGGCGGCCGGGTCCGCTGTGTAGAGGGCGGTGGTGATGGGAGCGGCCGCGGGGGCGGGTGCCGCGGACGCGACGACCAGCCCCAACGCGGCCAACGCGCCGAGGATCGTGGTGCGTGGGCGAGTCATGCGGGACTCCTGGATGTTACCTAGCGCTTGCTTGGTTAGCGCTAACATTTCTGGGTGGCGGATAGGCGATCTTTCTGTGATTCACGTGATCAACGCGGCGGAGCACGGCGCCCTGAGTGTTTGCGATATCAAAAGAGCCGTCAAGACCCAAAATGATCGCCCAGCTCACAGCGCCGGTTTCCTCGAGTGAGGCGGATGCGGTGAGGACGCGAGTCCGGACCACGCCCGAGCCGGGACCCGGCCAAGGCAGAACACGGCAGAGCCGTCTTCCGCCTTGGCACAGAGCACCTGGGCCTACGGGACCGACCGCAGCAGGACGAAGGCGAAGTCCGATGTCGTCCTGCGGTTCAGCGGGATGTCGCTCTTGACTCTGCGGGCGATCTCGTTACGGCTGATGCCCAGTGCATGAGCGATGAGCCGTTCGGGGCGGACGGGCACGGGATCGTCGAAAGTGACCGTGACCTGGAAGGGCCCCGGGTGCTCGGGGACGGGAGGTGCGTGGAGTTCCCAGCGCCCGTCCCAATCGAGCGCGAACCGGTTGCGCCGGGCGATCAACGGGTCGAGAAGGGTGTCCACGACGAGGGAAGGCGAGTTGGCCGAGTAACCGGCCAGCAGGTCGGCCGGCAGCGAGCGGACGGGGACGCGCTCGTGGACGACCAGCCTGCTGCTCCGGCCACAGGCGATGCAGTTGACCAGGAGCCAGACGCCGAGAAGTCTGCCGTTGCCGTTGACGCGGAACTTGCCGTCGCCGGTGGTGGCGCGGTCGGCCTGGCAGGCCACGCAGGTGAGGGTGACGAGGGGCAGGCGGGTGCGCCGCACCACCCAGGGCAGCACGATATGAGGATGTGAAGACATGATCTCTCTGAAGACCTGACGGAAGGCATGGAAAACAGAGCCGACGGCGTCGTCGGCGACCGGTGCGCAGGGAAGATGTCAGGTCTGAAGAGCAGGCGGCGTCATGCGCGCGAAGTCCTCACGTAGGGGTGTGAGCGCCCAAGCTAGACGACCACCAGCCGGAGCTCCACCCCTTTTCGCGAGTCCGGCCGACGTCGGCGGGGCGGCGGAGGCGTGGGGTCACGGCTCCGCGTGCCGGTCGAGGCCGAGCGTGGCGATGAGGTCTTCGTGGAGCTCGAACCAGACGCGATGGCAGGAGTCGACGTCGGTGCGGTCGACCCAGCCGCCCTCCCCGGCCCGGGCGCGCGCCAGGGCAGCGGCGAATCGCGTGTCGTATCCGCGGAACCGCGTGAGGACGTCTCCCAGCCGGTCCGCGAGCGGCAGGAGCGCGCGGTCGATGCCGGCGAGCTCGTCGAGGACTCTGGCGTCCCATGCGGGGTCGGAGTGGTCGTTGACGGCGAGCCGATCGCCGGCGGTGGGCCGGAGTTGCCAGTCGGTGCAGGCCCGCAGCAGGAGGGCGTTCAGCGGGAGGAAGTCGCGGTAGACGTCACGGACCTCGTCGGCGCCACCGACGCGGGCGAGTTCGTCCGCGAGGAGGCGCTCGTTCTCGGCTCGGCCCCTTTCGGTCAACGACCAGCCTCCGTCGCCGGCGAAGGCGGTGTGCTCGACCCACCCACGCGCCTCGGCGTCGAGCAGCATCTCTTTCGTCTCGGCCGCGTCGAGCCCGTACCGGCGAGCGATCACCGGGGTGTCCGCGAACCCGGTGAGGCGCACGGCGTGCATGACCAGGAGGTCTGAGGGAGAGTCGCGCGTCACGAGTCGGCGTCCTGCCGCGCCGCCAGGCGGGTGAAGTGCTGCTGGCACGCCTGAGGGGACTTGAACCCCAACGCGGTCGCCATCTGCGCCCAGGTCAGTCCCGCGCTACGGGCCATGAACAGCAGGGCGGATTCGAGTCCTTCGACCTCGGCGCGGGCGGCGGGCAGGAGAGCCAGCGCGTTCAGGATGTCCTCCGGGTCCAGGTCGGCGTGGCGCCAGACGGCGAACTGCACGAGGTCGACCGCCGACGGCGGGGCGGGCGAGGGGCGCCACGGGCGGGCGTCGAGCGCGTCCGCGCCCAGGCTCATCAGACGCTCACGCGCGTCCTGCTCACGCCGGGCCTGGATGTGATCGGCGTGCTCGGTGTGAGCGATCTCGTGCTTGCGTGACATGCACCTCATGATGCACACTCAACAAAAAGTTGTCAACAAAATATTGAAAGGTTGGAGTGGGTGATCGTACCCTTGAGCGAGGCTGTCGCCGACACCTGCGGGGGCAAGGCCGGCGCGCTCGGCGCGCTGCTCCGCGCGGGCCTGCCGGTTCCCGACGGCTTCGTCGTCACGTTCGCCGCTTACCGCGCCGCCGTCCGCGACCTGGACCTCGGGCGGTCAGCCGGCGAGCCGGACGACCTCGACACGGCACGGCAAGTGATCGGGGCCCGCCCCCTCGACGCCACCATGGCCGACGCGCTGGGACGCGCACTCGCCGAGCTCGGCGATCCGCCCGTGGCGGTGAGATCGTCGGCAGCGGGCGAGGACACCGGCCAGGCGTCGGCGGCCGGTCAGCACGAGAGCTTTCTCGCCGTGCACGGAGCCGGCGAGGTCGCCGACGCCGTACGTGCCTGCTGGGCCTCGCTGTTCTCCGCGCGCGCCATCGACTACCGGGACGCCTTCGACCGGCCGTCCGATGACCTCGCGATGGCCGTCATCGTCCAGCGCCATCTGGATGCCGAGGTGTCCGGGGTCATGTTCACCCCCGCGGACCCGGACGGCGCGACCGAGATCGAGGCGTCCTGGGGCCTCGGCCCCAGCGTCGTCGGGGGCACGGTCACCCCTGACGCCTACCGCGTCGCGGAGGACGGGTCGGTCACCCGCACCGTCGCGGACAAACGGACCCGCCTTGACCGGCACGGCACGCGGCTCGTCGTCCGCGACGTGCCCACCCATGCCCGGGACCAGCCGGCGATCGACGACGCGACCGCCCACCGGCTCGCCGGGCTGGGCAAGGAGATCGCCGCCGTTTTCGGTGGACCGCAGGACATCGAGTGGGCGATCGCCGACGGCCGCACCTGGGTTCTGCAGGCACGGCCGGTCACCGCCGCACCCCCACCGCCGCCACCGCCACCGCCGCCACCGCCTTCCAGCGCCTCGCACACCCCGGCCGCCGCACTCACCGGAACGCCCGGCAGCCGCGGGAGCGTGACCGGCACCGCGAGGATCGTCCGCGGTCCCCGCGACTTCGCGCGCGTCCGCCCGGGCGACATCCTCGTCTGCCCCTTCACCGACCCCGCCTGGACGCCGCTGCTGCGCATCGCCGCCGGCGTCGTCACCGAGACCGGAGGCGTGCTCTCCCACGCCGCGATCGTCGCTCGCGAGCACGCCATCCCCGCCGTCCTCGGCATCCCGGACGCGACGAGCAGGCTCCACGACGACACCGTCATCACCGTCGACGGCACCACCGGCACCGTCACGGTGACCGGCACCACCGGCACCGTCACCTACGGAAAGACCGTCACCTACGGAACGAAGGAGATGGGAAGCGGGTCCGAACGGACACCGCGCCCCTGACCACTCATGGCAACGCGACACCTTTACCTGGCACGCCACGGCGCGGCCGACGCGTTCGGACGGCTCACCGACATCGGGCACCGGCAGGCGGCCCTGCTGGGCGAACGGCTCGCCGGCGTACCGGTCGACGCCGTGTGGCACTCCCCGCTGCCGCGCGCCGGCGCGAGCGCGCACGAACTCGCCCGGCATCTGCCGGACGTGCCCGTGACCGAGGCCGCCGAACTCGTCGACCACGTGCCCTACGTCCCCAGCGCGGCCGAGACGCCCCGGTCCTGGGCCGGCTTCTTCGACGGCTACGACGACACCGAAGCAGCCTCGGGCCAGAAGCTCGCCGAGGCGCTGGTCGCCCGGTTCGCGAAGGTCCCCGACCCGGCCTGGGACGGGACCCGGCCCGACGCACACGAGGTCCTGGTGACGCACGCGTACCCGATCGCGTGGCTGGTGCGGCACGCGCTGGACGCGCCGCCGGCCCGGTGGCTCGGGCTGAACAGCGCCAACACCGCGCTGACGGTCATCGAGTACCGCGACGGCCTGCCGCCCACGATCGTGATGTTCAACGACATGAGCCACCTCCCGCCCGACCTGCGCTGGACCGGGTTCCCCGGAGGCGTGAGGCCGTGAGGTGACTCCCGCGGCTCTCAGCGCCGTGAGAGCGCCGTGTCAGCGCGCAGCACCATGTCGCACCGGTCGCCGGCCTCGTCCACGGGGTCGCCGTCCAGGCCGCGGCGCAGGCCGAACTGGTCAGACAGGGCCTGTCCCCCTCGATGCCGGCGGAGAAGGGCCTCCACTTCGACGAGGGCGGCTACGCCCTGGTGCTGCCGGTCAGCACCGCCGTCATCGCGGCTCTCCTCGGATGGCTCAACCTGCAGGGCAGGCGATCCGGCCGGATGCTGACGCTGCGCGGGCCGTGCTGGACGCGCCCCAGGGCGTCTACCCGGGCCGGCTGCTCGCCGTCACCGACGCCCGCATGGTCTTCACGCCCCTGGCCTCGCCGGCGGTCATCGTCCTGCTCCTGCTGCCGTCGGTCCGCGCCTACTTCCGCGGCTCCCGCAGTTCCGCAGTTCCCGCAGTTCCCGCAGGAACGGGTGAGGCGCTGTCGCCTCGCCCCTTCGAGGCCCGCGAAGGACACCGACCCCCGGCCACCTCCTGGCCCGCTCCTCACGCCGAGGAGCGGGCCAGATCCGCGAGGAAGTCGGGGGAGGTCACAGCAGGCGTCTCTGCACGACGTCGGCGATGACCGCGTTCACGACCTTTCCCACCGTCTCCGGGGCCGGCGGATCCTGCTCCCGGTCGGCGAACAGCAGGTGCGCGCTCCCGATCAGGGAGAGCGCGAGGGCGTCCACGTCGGCGTCCGCGGCGATGCGCCCCATCTCGCACTCGTCCCGCAGGTACGTGCTGATCACGCCCGCGGCCTGCGTCAGCACCGGGACGCCGGGCACGGGCTGGGCCTGGCGCAACCGGGCGCGCAGTTCGTCCCGGAAGATGATGAGACTCACGACCGCCACGGTGACCGGGTCGAACAGACGGATCAGCGCCGCGGTGAGGTGGCCGGCGACGGCGCCGGTCCCGGCCGAGCCGCGCAGGTCGGCGGCCGGGCCGTCGAGCCGGGCGATGCGGTCCTGCACCAACTCGACCAGGAAGTCGTCGAAGTCCGCGAAGTGCCGGTGCAGAACGCCCTTGGCGACGCCCGCCTCCTCCGTGACGGCCCGGCTGGTCAGCCCGTTCGCCCCGTCCCGGAACAGGACGCGCTCGGCGGCCTCGAACAACTGCTGCCGCACGTCTCGGAGGGCCACTCCAGTCGGCATCGCCCGTTCTCCCCGTCCGTCGGACCTTCGCTCTACGCGGAACGCTATCCGGTTGCCGAGTGGGCATGCGCCCACTATGGTGGGCGCATGCCCACTATGCCGCGGGAGCAGCCCCGCCCTTCGGAGAACGCCCCCCACAAGGCCAGGCAGATGGCCGAATCGTTCGGGGTCGACGCCGAACGCTACGACCGGGCCCGGCCCGACTACCCCGACGCCCTGGTACAGCGGATCATCGCCGCCAGCCCCGGCCCCGACATCGCCGACGTCGGCTGCGGCACCGGCATCGAAGCCCGACAGTTCCTGGCGGCCGGCTGCCAGGTGCTGGGGATCGAGCCCGACGCGCGGATGGCCGAGTACGCCCGCCAGACCGGGGTCGAGGTCGAGGTGGCGACGTTCGAGGACTGGGACGCCGCCGGGCGCACGTTCGACGCCGTCGTCGCCGGGCAGTCCTGGCACTGGGTGGACCCGCTCGCGGGCGCGGCCAAGGCGGCTCAGGTGCTGCGTCCCGGCGGCCTGCTGGCGGTGTTCGCCCACGCCTACGACCCTCCGGCCCCGATCGCGGAGGCATTCGCCGCCGCACTGCGCCGGGTGGTGCCCGACTCGCCGTTCACCACCGGCCCGTCCCACGAGATCTACCGGCGGATGTTCGCCACGTTCACCGACGGCATCCGGCACGCCACCGCGTTCGGCGAGCCGGAGCAGTGGCGATTCGACTGGGAACGGCACTACACCCGCGACGAATGGCTCGACCTGCTGCCCACCACCGGCGGACTCACCCGGCTCCCCCCGGACAAGCTGGCCGAGGTGCTGGAGGCCGTCGGAGCCGCGGTCGACGCGGCCGGAGGCGGCTTCACCATGCCTTACACGACGATGGCGGTCACCGCGTCCCGCAACGCCTGACCGCCGTACCGGCCGCATCGTGAACGCATCGCGAAGCTATCAACCGGGGCTCGCAGGATGGGTGCCACAAGAAAGCACCAGCCCAGGGAGCGTCCCCATGTCCGCCACCGCCACCATCGTCACCGTCCTGGCCGCCCTCTGGGTGGGCTTCTCCGCCTTCTCCCTCCTTCGCCGCGCCGAGTGGGTCGTCAAGCCGCTGATGGACTACGGCGTCCCCAGCTCGTGGTGGACCTGGCTCGGCGCAGCCAAGGCCGCGGGGGCCGCGGGTCTGCTGGCCGGCCTGTTCGTACCGGTCGTCGGCGTCCTGGCCGGGATCGGCCTGGTGCTGTACTTCGCCGGAGCCGTCGTCACCGTGCTCCGGGCACGCTCGTACTCGACCGTCGTCTATCCCCTGCTGTACATGGGCCCGGTGATCGCTGCCCTGATGCTGGGCTACAACGCCTGACGACGCCGGATCCCGTTCCAAACTGACGACCCGCCGCGGTGGCGAACCTCCAACGATTCTTCGACTATGGGCATGGGTATCCCCGCGACCATGGGCAAGCATCGCCTCGTGAATCTCCCGCCGGCCGATCAACGCTCGCGGCCCATACACCAGGAGGCCGTGCTTCAGAGATCACGACTGGTTTTCGGGGAGCCGACGATCAGGCGGCGCAATGCCCGCCGCTCCCTGTTCATCCTCGTGAGGATTGGTTTCGCTGGGATGAGGCGGCCGAGTGCTCAGGCAGCAGCGGATGAAGTCTTCGATGACGGGATCGGCGTCCTCGGCGGGCGCCCAGGCCACGCCTATCCGGCTGGGGCTGACGCCGGTGACGGGCCGGTAGGTGACGCCGGGGCGGCTGTAGAAGCGGGCAGCCGATTCGGGAGCCAGAGCGATGCCGTAGCCGTTGGCGATCGCGCTGAGCCAGTCATCAGGCTGCTCGACGACGGCGCCGATGCGCACTGGACGGCCGTCACGTTCGTCAGCGGCCACCCAGAAGTCCCTCCAGCGTCCAGTCTCGGCGGGGGCCGCCACGAACGGCTCGTCCCAGAGGTCAGGGAAGGAGATCGCCTCGCGCGAGGCCAACGGGTGGGCCGTGGGCATTGCGACCCAGCGGGGCTCGGCGAACAGCACTTCCACCCGTAGGGAGTCCTGCCCAGGGAAAGGAAGCCGCACGAGGGCGACATCGACGTCTCCTGAGGCGAGTCCAGCAGTCGGGTTGGACCACGTAGCCTGCCGCATGTCCGCTCGCCAGTCCGGCCGGAGCCGCGCGAACTCCGCGATGATGTGCTGGGTGGCCTCGTTGGCGGCGCTGCCCAGGTAACCGATCCGCAACACGCGCTCCGCCTGACCGGCCGCCTTCTTGGTCTCCCCCAGGATCCGGTCCCAGCCCTCCAACAAGGCGGGTACCTTCTCGGCGAGGATCTGGCCCGGCTCGGTGAGAGCCATACCGGCCCGCGACCGGGTGAAGAGTCGCACACTCAGTAGGTCTTCGAGTTGTTTGATCTGTTTGGTGAGCGCGGGTTGCGATACGAACAGCCGTTGCGCGGCGCGGGTCAGGTTCCCTTCCTCCGCTACGGCGGCAAAGTACCGCAAGAGCCGCGTATCGACATCCATGCCGCCAGGTTATAGAAGCAGGTATTGGACGCCATGCTGGGCCCTCGCAGAGGCTTGATGCCGTGAGCGAGCAACGGACTCGCCGATGTCTCACGCTGTTCCAGGAGTTGCCCATGCCTGTCTTCATGATCTCGTACCAGGTGGTTGACGAGGGCGTCGCCGAGGTCGCCGAGGCGGTCGAGAAGGCCTTCGCCGCCGTGGACGCACAGCGGCCGGAGGGCATCCGGTACGCATACCTTCGCAGGGCCGGCAGCACTGAGTTCGTCGCGTTGCTGGAGCTTGCCGATGGCATGGAGAATCCGCTGCCCGGCATCGCCGAAGCGCGCCACCTCCAGGCGACCGTGGCCAAGTGGGCGGTGGGATCGTCCCCCACGCCCCAGGCTTTCGACGTTCTCGGCGACTACCTCATGCTCGCCTGAACGAGGGGCAACCGGAATGTTCGCTGCTTACGTGACAGTCACGGTCGTCATGATCGCGGCCACTGCGGGGACCGCCCTCGCAGACTTCGCCGGGGCGAGATTCGTCCTGGCCAACTCGGCAGAGGTGGGCGTGTCTCCGTCTTGGATCCCCCTGCTCGGATGGCTGAAAGCCGCAGGCGCGGCCGGGCTCTTGCTGGGGCTCCTGGGCGCGCGGCTCGTCGGCCTCGCCGCCGCTGCCGGGCTCGTGCTGTTCTTCACCGGCGCCGTCGTGGCCCATGCCCGGGCCCGCGTCTTCCACAACATCGCCTTTCCGGGAGGCTTCCTGGCCCTTGCCATCGGATCCCTCACCCTGGCCGTTGTGCAGCCCTGACCTGCCCACTCACGACTTTCTGCAACGCCCTTCAGCCCTCGGCCGAGCTTCCATCACATGAACCACGAACGACCAAACCCTCCGGAGGGGCTTGCCGCCGGGACGGCAGTGGGCCATTCAAGACGGCCAAGCGGGGCCCGTGGTGCTCGAGGGGCGGAGCCCCTCGACATTCGAAGACAGCTGTGAAGATGCTTGCATGAGGCGAACGACCACCGGCGGCCCGGTCTTACGCTGGGCAGCGGCGCTCCTGGCCGGCGCGCTCCTCCTCGTGGGGCTCTTCTGGCTCACGACCCGCGACGATCGGTTCGCCGACTCGGCTCCCCAGATGGAGGCCGTCGCCCGCGCGTTGGGGAAGGACGAGTTGCTCAGTCGCCGGACGATCGGCTCCCTCACGTTCGATTCGGTCTACCGGGAAGGCGACGTGGTCGTCTTCGACCTCAGCGACAGCCACCGCGCGTACAAATGGAGCCCTGACAGAAGGCCGGGCGACACATTGCGCCTGTGGGGCCCGTGGTACACGATCTGGAGCGATCCCCACTGACCTTGGCCTGTCACACCAAGAGGGACATCCGGCCGCAGGCCGGACGTCCCTCGCAGGGTGCTTCCTGGTCATGGCCCCGAGGGCGGGGTTGGGTCGAACGCGGCCCACCTGGTAAGCGCGATGGTCGGCCCGCCGGACGGCCTTCGCGTGCGTCGCAGTCGTGGCGCCCGTTGTGGCATGAGCAGACCGGCTTCGCCCCATCTCCGCCCCACGTTCCTGGCCAAGGAGGTGCCTAAAAGGGCCTAACAGGAACTGCGTCATCCCGATGAGCAGCCGCCGCACGTCCTCCTGCGGCCGTACCACCAGTCGCAGGAACTGGCTGGTCGTCCCCAGCTTGTTGCCGCACTCGCGGACGTACACGCCGTGCTCGGCGAGCAGGTGGTCGCGCAGCGGCACCCCGTCGTAGCCGGGTGGCAGCTTGACCAGCAGGAAGTTGCCCTGCGAGGAGTAGACCGACAGCTCAGGCATGGTGCTGAGCTGCTGGTACATCGCCCGCCGGTCGTTGTTGAGCCGCCGCAGGCTCTCCCGGTACTCCGTCATGCACTCCTTGAGCAGGAACACGATGACCTCGGCGAAGGAGTTGAGGTTCCACTTGGGCAGCGCGTCGCGCACCTTGCCGGCCAGCGCCGGGTTGGCCACCATGTAGCCGAACCGGATGCCGTGCAGGCCGAAGTTCTTGCCCAGGCTGCGCAGCACGATGACGTTCGGCCGCACCGCCGCCTCCCCCGCCACGCCCGGGTACGGCTCGGCGTCCACGAAGTCGCCGAACGACTCGTCCACGATGACGAGGTCGAGGTCGATGAGCTGGTCCAGGAGGCGCAGCACCTCGTGTTTGGGCAGGTAGCCGCCGTCGGGGTTGTTGGGGTTGCAGATCACGGCGACCCGCGAGCCGCGGGTGCGGATGAACGAGACGTAGTCGTTCACGTCGAGGGTGAAGTTGCGGCTCTCCAGCAGCGGATACATGTCCACCCGCTTGCCGGTCTCCAGCGGCTGGTCGGTCCAGCGGCCGAACGTCGGGATCGGGATCGCCAGGCTCTCGCGCACCAGCAGGTGGTCGATCCAGGTGATCAGTTCGGTGGAGCCGTTGCCCATCGCCACCGTCTTCGGGTTGAACCCCATGGTCGAGCAGAGTTCGGCCGTGATCGTGTCCGCGTCGCTCGGGTAGTACTTGAGGATCGTCTCCAGGTTCCGGCCGAGGTACTCGAAGATCTCGGTGGTCGGGAAGTACGGGTTGCAGGGGATGCAGAAGTCGACCGGTGGGCGCTGGCCCGAGGAGCCGCGCAGCAGTGAGAAGTACGAAGGGCTGTGCGCCTGAGCACGTAAAAGGCTGAGCTCCACGACACCTCCATGGGCACGCGTCGGACGTGGGGAGGTACGCGCCGTCCCGCCGCCCGGTTCAGGCAGGAGGTGGCCGGTCCCTTACGGCGGCGCAGGGCCGGCTCGCACCGGCCGGACGTCAGCGGCAGGCGCCGGAGCCGATCGTGCGGAGGAAGGCGCGGTCGAGGCCGTGCCGGGCCCCGTCGCGGAAGGCTGTGGTGAAGTCCCGGTCGCCGAGCTGCCGCCGCGACTGGTCCACGCACCGCTCGTGCCACGTCGCGTGGTACCACAGCCGGGTCGGCGAGGAGTCCACCGCCTGCCACAGCGCGTGCGCCGCCCCGAGCACCCAGGCCGCCCGCGCGTGTTGCCCGCCCGCGCAGGCGATCCACGCCAGCACCTCCAGGCACTGGGTGAGGCACCAGCGGTCGTTGATCTGCGCGGTGAACGTGGCGGCCTCGCGCACCAGCGCCTCCGCCCGATCGCGGTCGCCCAGACTCCAGGCGGCGATGCCGAGCGAGAGCTGGGCGTAGCCGCGGGACAGGGCGGCGTGCCGCGCCTCGCACAGCGCAAGCAGTTCCTCCCCCAGCGCGGCGGCCCGTTCCGGGGCGTGGACGGAGCCGTAGGTGGCCGCGAAGTACAGGTCCAGCGCCACGCCGGCCACGTCGTCCACGGCCCGGTGCAGGGCGATCGACTCTTCCAGCAGCTCCAGCCCCCGGTGCGCGTCGCCGGCCACGTACGCGGCGATCCCCGAGATGCGGACGACGTACGGCAGGAGGCGCTCGTCGCCGGTGCTCACCGCGAACGCGTGGCTCTCCGCCAGCCGGGGCATGGCCGAGGCCACGTCGCCCTGCCGCAGGGCGAGCATGCTGTCCACCCACAGCGCCGTGGCGCGGGCGACGCAGGGCTCCGGGGAGAGTTCCAGGCTGCGCTCCAGCCAGTAGCGGCCCTCGGTCAGTGAGCCCGAGGGCAGGCTGAACGACCACATCGTCCCGGCCGTCTCCAGCGCGATGGCCCCCATGCCGGGCTCGCTCAGGGAGATCTCCAGGGCGGCGCGCACGTTGGGCTGCTCACACTGGAGCAGCCGGTAGCGGTCGAGCTGCTCGGGGACGAGCTCGTCGACGCGGTGACCGCAGACCAGGTCGCGGTAGTGGCCGGCGTAGCGGCGGCGCATGGTCCGGTTCTCGTCCGGCTGGAGCTGTTCGGCGCCGTACGAGCGGATGCACTCCAGCATCCGGTACCGCATCCCGTCGTCGCAGCGCTCGCTGACCAGGACGGACTTGTCCACCAGGCCCGCGATCAGGTCGAACACCTCGGCGGGCGGGATGCCGTCGCCCCCGCAGACCGCCTCGGCGGTGTCCAGGTCCACGCCTCCCGGGAACAGCGACAGCCGGGCCCACAGCCGCTGCTCCCCCGGCGAGCACAGCTGGTAGCTCCAGTCCATGGTCGCGTGCAGCGTGCGGTGGCGCGGGAGCGTCGCGGCGCGGCCCGGGGCGGGGATCTCCAGGAAGTGGTCGAGCTCGCGCATCAGACCGTCGAGCCGCAGCGTGCGCAGCCGCACGGCGGCCAGCTCGATGGCCAGCGGGATGCCTTCGAGGCGCTGGGCGAGCCGCGCCACGGACGCCGCGTTCCGGGCGTCGACCTCGAAGCCCGGCCACGCGCTCGCCGCGCGGTCGGCGAACAGCCGCACCGAGTCGTGGCGGGCGATCTCCCGAGGCGTGCGGCCGGGGTCGGGCACGGCCAGCGACGGTACGGCGAGCACCTGCTCGCCGTACACGCCGAGGGTCTGCCGGCTGGTGACCAGGATCCGGACGCGGGGCGCGCCACGCAGGATCCGGTCCACCAGGCTGCCGCAGTCCTGCAGCAGGTGCTCGCAGTTGTCGAGGACGAGCAGCATGCGCTTGTCCGACAGGTAGTCGACGAGCAGCGCCACGGCGTCGGGCCCCTCGTCGCGCAGCCCCAGCTCGGCCGCGACGGTCGGCACCAGCAGGCCGCCGGTCTCCAGCAGGCCCAGCTCGATCACGTGGACGCCGTCCTTGTACGCGCCGCGCAGGCCGTCGGCGACGCGCAGGGCCAGGCGGGTCTTGCCCACCCCGCCCGTGCCGGTCAGTGTCAGCAGCCGGCCCCGGGACAGGACCTTGCGCGCCGCGGCCAGCTCGCTCCTGCGGCCGACGAAGCTCGACGCCTCCTTGACGGGGTCCGGCCGGGCCTCCTCGCCGTCCGCAATCGGTCTCACGGGGCACCTCCAGGTCCCGGCCCGTCCGCCATCGGTCTCACGGCGCACCTCCAGGTCCCGGACCGCCGGCGGGACGTTCCTGCCGGCCGACCCAGGCCGCGATCTGCACGCGGGAGCTGAAGCCGAGCTTGCTGAGGATGTTCTCGACGTGCCCCTCGGCGGTGCGCTGGGCGATGACCAGCGAGGCGGCGATGGCCTTGTTGCTCATGCCGCGCGCGACGAGGCGGGCGATCTCCATCTCCCGCTTGGTCAGCGGCGAAGATTCGCTGCGCCGCTCGTCGCCGCCGCCGGGGTCGCGCAGCGCGTACGCGATGACCTCGGCGGAGGTCATCGCCTTCCCTTTGCGGTAGGCGGTCTCGAACGGGCGGTCGCCGATCGCCGCCCGTGCCGCCTCCTCGCACGTCTCGTGGTACACCGACAGGTGACCGAACAGCGGCCCGCCGAACCCGCGCCGCATCGCCTCCAGCCCGCCGAGCAGCGTCGCGGCCCGCCGCCCGTCGCCCTCGCCGGCCGCCATCCAGGCCAGGGCCTCGGCGCACAGCCCGATGCCGAGAGGGTCCTTGAACGGCTCCTTGAGCCTGATGGCCTCGCGCTCCATCTCGACGGCGCGCCGGGTGTCGCCCTGCTTCCACACCTCTATCCCGTACGTCCACAGGGTGTAGGACCGGAACCAGCGCTCCTCGCGGGCCTCGCACAGGCTCAGGCACTCCTCGAAGCTCTCGACCGCCTCGGCGGCGTGGCCGAGCAGCGACCGGGTGGTCCCGAGGTAGATGAGCGCGTTGGCCACGAGCATGTCGTCGCTGATGGCCCGACCGCACGCCAGCGCCTCGCCGAGCAGCCGTTCCGCCTCGGGCAGCTCGCTCTGGAGGAGCGCGGCCAGTCCCTCGACGTACGCGGCTGCCCCCTCCGCCGTGTCGTCGCCGAGCGCGCGGCCGAGCTCGCGGTACTCCTTCAGCAGGTCGGCGGCCACGGCGAAGTCGCTCTGCAGCACCGCGATGCGCGCGTCGACCCCCAGCGCCCACAGGCGGGCCGGCATCGGGGTGGGGTCGGCGGCGAGCAGGTCGTCGAGCCAGCGGCGCGCCTCGTGCGGCGCGTCGGCGGCGATCCAGTAGAAGCGCAGCGCCGCGGCGAGGGCCATGCCCTGCTGGGCCTCGCCGGGCGTGGACAGGCAGTGGTCCAGCGCGGTGCGGACGTTGTCGTGCTCCAGGCGCATGCGCTGGTACCAGGTCACCTGGCCGGGGCTGAACCATTCGTGGTGCATCCGGGTGGCCAGGTCCACGTACCAGGCTCGGTGGCGGCGGCGCAGCTCCGCCTCCCCGCCGGACTCGCGCAGCCGGTCGCGGCCGTACTGGCGGATGGTCTCCATCAGCCGGAAGCGCACCATCGGGCCGTGCTCCTCGCGCAGCAGGATGGACTTGTCGACCAGGCCGATGATCACGTCGACGACGTCGTCGGCGGCGATGCCGTCACCGGAGCAGACCTGCTCCGCCGCCTCCAGGTCGACGCTGCCGGAGAAGGCCGACAGCCGTGCCCAGAGCAGCCGTTCCTGCTCGGTGCAGAGGGCGTGGCTGTAGTCGATGAGCGCCTGCAGGGTCTGCTGGCGCGGCAGGCGCGCCCGTGAGCCCGTGGTGAGGACCCGGAAGCGGTCCTCCAGCCGGGCGAGGAGCTGATCGGCGGTGATGACGCGCAGCCGCACGGCGGCCAGCTCGATGGCCAGCGGGATCCCGTCCAGGCCCCGGCAGATCCGCGCCACGGTCTCGCGGTTGTCGTCGGTGATCTCGAAGCCGGGCACGACGGCCCGGGCCCGCTCGGTGAACAGCCGCATCGCGTCGAACCGCTCGGCCGGCTCCGCGCCGGGCCGCGTGCCGTTCGTCCTGGGCACCTGGAGCGCCGGCACGACCATGGTCTGCTCGCCCGCGGCGCCGAGCGCCTGCCGGCTGGTGGCGAGGATGCGCAGGCCGGGCGCCGCGCGCACGAGCGTCGCGGCGAGAACCGAGCAGTCGTGCAGCAGGTGCTCGCAGTTGTCCAGCACGATGAGGGTCTGCCGGTCGCGCAGGTGGTCGGTGAGGACCTCCATGGGCTCGCGGGAGGAGTGGTCCATGATCCGCAGGCTCGCGATCATCGCCTGGGCCAGCACCCCTGGGCTCTCCAGGGCGGCCAGCTCGACCAGGTAGACCCCGTCGCGGAAGGCCCGCTGCACCTCTGCGGCGACGCGCAGGGCGAGCCGGCTCTTGCCGACCCCGCCGACGCCGACGAGCGTCACCAGCCTGGAGCCGGCCAGCAGCCGTTTGGCCTCGGCGATGTCGCGCCGGCGGCCCACGAAGCTGGTCAACTCGGCCGGCAGCCCGGCGGCGCTCCAGCGGTCAGTTCCCCGTGATGTCATGGCTGCTCCACGACCCGATGGCCGGTCCCCCCTCGTCGTCACCGGCAGTCAGAACTCAGCGTACGCCTCTCCCCGGACCCGCTCCGCAAGGTCATCGCAGGTCAAAGGCATGATGAAGATCGAATAGCTCGGTGGATCTTGCGCATCGGCGCCGGGTTGGTACCGTCATGGCCAGGAGCGGTCAGGATCGCCGGTCACCCGGGGGGACACATGACGGACACCTCGCTGATGCCGCTGCACATGCGCCGGGACGGCTTCGATCCCATCCCCGAGCTGGGCGCGCTGCGCGACGAGGAGGGCGTCCGGCGGGTCATGACCCCGTTCGGCGTGGAGGCGTGGCTCGTCACCCGCCACGCCGACGTCCGCACGGTCCTGGGCGACGCCGAGCGCTTCCCGCTGGCCCAGATCGGCCTGGCCCGGCTGCCCGGCGCGCCCCCGGTCAGCGACGAGGAGCTGGCCGTCCTGCGGGCGGGCAACCTGCTGGCCCACGACCCTCCGGAGCACACGCGGCTGCGACGGCTGCTGACCCCCGAGTTCACGTTGCGCCGGATGCGCCGCCTGGAGCCACGCGTCACGCGCATCGTCGAGGAGCATCTCGACGCGATGGAGAAGGCCGGCCCGCCGGCCGACCTGGTGCAGACGTTCGCGCTGCCGGTCCCGTCGCTGGTGATCTGCGAGCTGCTGGGCGTGCCCTACGGCGACCGTGAGGGCTTCCAGCACCGCACCAGCCGGATGCTCGACGTGTCGGTCCCCGTCGAGCAGCGCGTGAAGCTGCAGATGGAGTCGCGCGCCTACATGTCCGGGCTGGTCGAGCGGGTGATGGCCGACCCCGGCGAGGAGTTGCTCGGCATGCTGGTGCGCGAGCACGGCGACGAGCTGACGGCGGCCGAGCTGGCCGGCATCGGCAGCCTGCTGCTGTTCGCCGGGCACGAGACCACCTCGAACATGCTCTCGCTCGGCACGCTGGCGCTGCTGCGCCACCCCGACCAGCTCCGGATGCTGCGGGAGGAGCCCGAGCGGGCCGAGGCCGCGGTGGAGGAGCTGTTGCGCTGGCTCAGCATCGTCCACTCCGGCACCAGCAAGGTCGCCGCCGCGGACACCGAGCTCGCCGGGCAGACCATCCGGGCGGGCGAGCTGGTCATCTGCGCCCTGCCGACCGCCAACCGCGACCCGGGCCTGCTGTCCGACCCCGACACACTGGACATCACGCGGGGCGCGCCCGGACACGTGGCCTTCGGCCACGGCGTCCACCACTGCCTGGGCGCGCCGCTGGCCCGCATGGAGATGCGGATCGCGTTCCCGGCCCTGCTGCGCAGGTTTCCGGAGCTGCGCCTGGCCGAGCCGGGCCCCACCTTCCGCTCCTTCCACCTCGTGTACGGCCTGACCTCGCTGCCCGTCGCCTGGTGAGCCGAACCCCCGGCGCTACGGCTCGGTGACCTCGGCGACGTCCACCCGGTGGTGCCGGTCGCGCAGCCGCTGGATCGCCTCGGCCGGGGCGCGCGAGTCGACCACGATGATGTCGAACGCCTCCAGCGGGGCGACGCGGTGCAGGGCCACCCGGTCGAGCTTGGTGTGGTCCACCGCGAGGACGCAGCGCGTGCCGGAGGCGAGCATGGCCCGCTTGACCAGGACGATCTCCTGCTCCTGGTGGAAGGCGTGCCGGTCGGACACGGCCGAGGTGGAGACCACGACCGTGTCGGTGTTCATCGCCTCGACCGCGTCGACGCAGGCCACCCCGAGGAACGAGTCGTGGGTGGGGTAGTACTCGCCGCCGAGCGCCATCAGCCGGATGCCCGGCACGGGCGCGAGCAGCCGGATCGCCTCCAGGAAGTTGGTCACCACGGTCAGCGGGGTCACCTCGGCCAGGTGCCGGGCGACGGCCAGCGCGGTCGTGGAGTCGTCGAACATGACGGAGCTGCCCGGCTCGATGAGCCCGACCACGTGCCGGGCGATCGCCTCCTTCTCCGCCGTCTGGGCGGTCTTGCGGTAGGCGATGTTGCTCTCGAACACGCTGGACGCCTGCGCGCTGGCCCCGCCACGGAACTTGCGCACCATGCCCTGGCTCTCCAGCAGGTCCAGGTCGCGGTGCACGGTCATCACGCTGACCCCGAAGGTCTCGGCGAGCTCCGTCATGGAGACCGAGCCCTGGCGCATGACGTGCTCGGCCATGGCCTGGCGCCTGTGGGCCCCACTGGCCGCGCGTGGACGCGACTTCACTGATAGCGCTCCCATGCCTAGATGCCGATGTCTGGATGCTCGTACCGTGAGGGTCATGCCGCGTACGGCCGAGTTCGTTACGGGGACTCAATCTCTCACACCCTTGACACCTCGTGGAGGGGCTCATAGTCTCCACGCAACATCACAAGTTCACACTTTTTGGCGTTAGATTTAACGCCCTTCCCAGGATGTTGTCAGACCGCCCCGCATCTTGGGCCCTCCCGATTAAAACGTTCGCATAAAGCCCACCCCCCGCCCGCGTGGGAACTGCACGGAGGAGACCCCCATGACCGACCTACGCGAAGCCCGGATGAGCCGCGCCCAGTTCTTCCGCATGATGGGCGGGCTGGCCGCGGCCGCCGCGGCGACCGCCTGCTCCACCAAGCCGCAGACCACCACCGCGCAGGGCAAACCGGCCGCCACCGAGCTCAAGTTCGTCGGCGTCGCCGACCAGAAGGCTCCCATGGAGGAGCTGATCGCCGCCTACAAGCAGGCCAAGCCCAGCGTCTCCCTCACCACCACGTTCGCACCCCCGGACCAGGTGCAGACCTCGGTCCGCACGCAGCTCGGCGCCGGCAACGCCCCCGACCTGCACGTCGTCTACCCGGGCAACGGCAGCGCCATGTCGATGAGCCAGATCGCCAAGGCCGGGCTGCTCGCCGACCTGTCCGACCAGGCGTGGACCCAGACCATCCCGTCCGGGTTCAAGCCGGCCTTCCAGAACGACGGCAAGACCTACATGTACTCGGCGGGCTCGTCGGTCATCGGCGCCGCCTACAACACCAAGGCGTTCGAGAAGGCCGGCATCGACGCGCCGCCCACCACGTGGACCGAGTTCCTCGCCGTGTGCGACAAGCTGAAGAAGGCCGGGATCACCCCGATCGCGCTCGGCGCCCAGACGCCCTGGGTCACCCAGCTCATCACGTACGCGCTCGTCCCCTCCACCGTGTACGCCAAGGACCCGACCTTCGACGACAAGCAGCTCGCCGGGCAGACCAGCTTCGCCCAGTCGGGCTGGCGCCAGGCCATGGAGATGTACCTGGAGCTGCAGAAGCGCGGCTTCTTCAACGACAACCCCAACGGCACCACCTTCGAGCAGCAGATCTCCACGGTGGCCACCGGCAAGGCCGGCATGGCCATCCAGGTCTCGGCCGTGCTGCCCGACTTCCGCAAGGCGGCCACCAGCCCCACCGACCTGTCGATGTTCCCGGTGCCCGGCGCCGACTCGGCCGACCAGGTGTGGATCCCCGCCGGCGTGGTCGTCGGCCTCGGCGCCTCGGCCAAGGGCAAGAACGCGGCCGAGGCCAAGGCGTTCATCGACTTCCTCGGCAAGCAGGAGAGCATCAACCGCTGGGCCAAGGCCATCTCCGCCATCCCGCTCACCCAGGACTCCGGCTCCACCATCGACCCGGCCGTGCAGTCGTTCCTGCCGTTCACCAAGGACCGCGCCGTGCCGTTCATGGACCAGCGCTGGCCGAACGCCGAGGTGCAGCCCGTGCACTTCGCGGTGATCCAGGAGCTGCTCGCCGGCAAGATCAAGATCGATGAGGCCCTGAAGAAGATGGACGAGGCATACGCCAAGTGACCGCGAACATCACCCGCGGGAGCCTCCCCTCCACGGCCCGCAAGCCGTGGGGGAGGTTCAGCTCGTTCTCCCCGTCGTGGCTCTTCGCCCTGCCCGCGCTGCTCGTCTACGCCGCCGTCGTGCTCTACCCGAGCCTGGCCGGCATGGTCTACGCCTTCACCGACTGGAGCGGCCTCGGCGAGGACAAGTCCTTCGTCGGGCTGGCCAACCTGACGGCGATGTTCCGCGACGACCAGGCCATGGGCTCGATCGGCAACACGCTGCTGCTGACCGTGACGATCGTCGCCGTGCAGAACGGCGTGGGCCTGCTGCTCGCGCTCGGCGTGCACGTGAAGCTGAGAAGCCGCGCCGTCCTGCGGGTGGTGTTCTTCGCCCCGGTCGTGGTCAGCCCCGTCATGGTGGCCTTCCTGTGGAAGTACATCTACAACCCCGACCCGGACGCCGGCCTGAACGGCCTGCTCGGCACCCACATCGACTGGCTGGGCGACCCGTCGCTCGCGCTCTGGTCGATCGCGGGCACCGTGGTGTGGCAGTACGCCGGCTACTCGATGGTCATCTTCCTGGCGGGGCTGGAGGGGATCCCGCCGGAGCTGCACGAGGCGGCCATGATCGACGGCGCCGGGACATGGCAGCGGTTCCGGTACGTCACCTGGCCGCTGCTCGCGCCGGCGCTGACCATCAACCTGATGCTGTCCACGATCGGCGGGCTCAAGCTGTTCGACCAGGTCTTCGCGGCCACGAACGGCGGCCCCGGCTACGCCACCGAGACGCTCTCGACGGTCCTGTACAAGCAGGCGTTCGTCTTCGGCAAGTTCGGCTACAGCACGGCGATCGCGCTGGTGCTGGCGCTGTTCGTGGCGGCCGTGTCGATGGTGCAGCTCTACTATCTCCGCAACCGTGAGGTGGCCCAGTGAAGCGGACGTTCCTGCTGGAGATCGTCATGGTCGCCGTGGCCGTGGCGTTCCTCTTCCCGGTGTACGCGCTGATCACGCTGTCGCTGAAGGACCCGGCGCAGATCTCGCACAGCCCGCTCTCGCTGCCCGCGCCGCCCACGCTCGACAACTTCGGCAAGGCGTGGACGGCGGCCGCGCTCGGCCCGTCGCTGGTCAACAGCACGGTGATCACCGTGGTCAGCCTGGTCGCGCTGGTCGCGCTCGGCTCGTTCGCCGCCTACTACCTGGCCCGGGCCAAGAGCCGCATGGGCTACGGGCTGTACATCCTGTTCCTGCTCGGCATCGTGCTGCCGTTCCAGCTCGGCATGATCCCGCTCTACCAGCTCGTGTCCGACCTCGGGCTCATCGGCAGCCACGCCGGGATGATCGTCTTCTACACGGGGATCCAGCTCCCGTTCACCGTGTTCCTCTACACGGGCTTCATCCGGGCGCTGCCGCGCGACTACGCCAGCGCCGCCCAGATCGACGGCGCCTCCCACTTCACCGCGTTCACCAAGGTGGTCTTCCCGCTGCTGCGGCCCATCACGGGCACCGTGCTCATCCTCAACGCCGTGTTCATCTGGAACGACTTCTTCACCCCGCTGCTGTACCTGGGCGGGTCGGGCTTCGAGACGATCCCGGTGAGCGTCTTCGCGTTCGTCGGCCAGTACGTCTCCGACCACGGCCTGGTCTTCGCCGGCCTGGTGCTCGGGGCGCTGCCGGTCGTCGTCGCCTTCCTGGTGCTGCAGCGCTACGTCATCAAGGGCTTCGCCAGCGGTCTCAAGGGGTGAGCGGGCACCACGTCCCCGCCTTCACACGTACGGTGACCAGCGCATAACCTTGAGGGAACGGCTCGGGCATCACCCGGTGGCCCGGCCGTCGGGGCAGACATGATGCTGGCGATGAACGAGACCAGGCGGCAGCAGTATGTCAGGCTGCCCGCGGAGGTGACCAGCTTCGTCGGACGTCGGCACGAGGTGGCCGAGGTCAAGCGGCTGCTGTCCACGTCACGGGCGGTGACGCTCACCGGCGTGGGCGGCGTCGGCAAGACCCGGCTGGCGCTGCGGGTCGGGCTCGACATGGCGCGTGACTTCCGCAGCGGCGTGTGGTTCGTCGAGCTGGGCGCGCTGGAGAGCCCCGACATGCTGGCCCAGGTCGTGATCGAGGCTCTGGAGATCCGCCACCAGAGCGCCGGCTCCCCGCTGCGGGTGCTCACCGACTTCCTCGCCGACAAGAACGCCCTGGTCATCCTGGACAACTGCGAGCACCTGGTCAGCGAGTGCGCCGTCCTCGCCGAGGCGCTGCTGCGCGCCGCGCCCGACCTGCGGGTCCTGGCCACCAGCCGCGAGGCGCTGGGGTTCACGGGCGAGCGGATCCTGCCGGTCCCGACGCTGCCCATGCCCGGAGCCGACGGGGCGGAGCTGCCCATCGAGTCGCTGGCGCGCTCCGACGCCGTGCGCCTGTTCACCGAACGGGCCATGGCCGTCCTGCCGTCGTTCGCGCTCACCGAGGACAACCGCGACATCGTCCTGCAGATCTGCCGCCGGCTCGACGGCCTGCCGCTCGGCATCGAGCTGGCCGCCGTCCGGCTGCGCGCCCTGTCGCTGCGCCAGCTCCTCGACCGCCTGGACGACCGGTTCCGGCTGCTCACCGCCGGTTCCCCGGCCGAGCCGCCGCGCCATCAGACGCTGCGGGCGCTCATCGACTGGAGCTACACGCTGTGCTCCGAGAAGGAGCGGCTGCTGTGGGCGCGCGCGTCGGTCTTCGCGGGCGGCCTCGACCTGGAGGGCGCCGAGGCGGTCTGCTCCGGCGACGGCATCGACCACGACGAGGTGCTCGACCTCGTGTGCGCGCTGGTCTCCAAGTCCATCCTGATCAGGGAGGAGAACGGCTCGCGCGTCCGCTACCGGCTGCTGGAGATCATCCGTCAGTACGGCCTCGAACGGCTCGTCGCCCAAGGGGAGCACGGCGAGCTGCAGCGGCGCCACCGCGACTACTACCGGGAGCTCGCGGCGCAGGCGCGGGAGCAGATCTTCGGGCCCTCGCAGGTCGCCTGGTTCACCCGGCTGCGTCACGAGCACGCCAACCTGCACAGCGCCCTCGAACGCTGCCTGGCCGACCCGGCGGAGGCCGGATCCGGCCTCGAGATGGCCGCCGACCTGCTCTACCACTGGATCAGCGGCTACTACCTGGGCGAGGGCCGCCGCTGGCTGGAGCGCGCGCTCGCCAGCGGCGCGGGCACCCCCGAGGCGCGGGCGCGGGCGCTGTGGGCGGGAAGCTGGCTGGCCATCATCCAGGCCGACGTCCCCGCCGCGGCGGAGATGCTCAAGGAGAGCCAGAACCTGGGCGAGCGGCTGGGGCTGGAAGGGGTCCTCGGGTACGTCGCGCTGTACTCCGGGATGATCGCCATGTGCGAGGGCGACACCGACGGGGCCATCGAGCTGTACGAGCACGCCCTGGCCCGGCACCGCGCCACGGGCGACCCTGTGGGCACCACCCTGGCCCTCATCCGGCTCTCGCTGGCCCACTCCTTCCGCGGCGACTCCGGCCAGGCCATCGCGATGGGCGACGAGTGCCTCGCCCTGGCCGACGCGTACGGGGAGGGCTGGCACAAGGCGTACATGATGATGGCGCTCGGCGTGGACGTCTGGCGGCAGGGCGACCTGAAGCGGGCCGCCGCGCTGGAGAGGGAGAGCCTGACCTTCAACCGCGCGCTCGGCGACCCGCTCGGCGTCGGGGTCAACCTGGAGGTGCTGGCCTGGATCGCCACCAGCGAGCGCGACCACCGGCGGGCGGCGCGGCTGTTCGGCATCCTGCGGACCATCTGGCAGATGATCGGCGCGCCGCTGTCCGGCTACGGGCATCTGGCCGGCTACCACGACCAGTGCGAGGCCCTCACCCGGGAGGCGCTCGGTCCCTCCGCCTTCGAGGCGGCCTTCGAGGAGGGCGCCCGGCTGTCCTACGACGACGCGCTCGACTACGCGCTCCAGAGGGACGAGCGCGTGGTCGAGCGCTCCGCCGGCGGCGGTGAGCGCCCGGCCTCGAAGGGCTCACGGGGAGGGTCCGGGCCGCTCACCCGGAGGGAGACGGAGATCGCCCGGCTCGTCGCCCAGGGGCTGACGAACAAGGAGATCGCCACCACCCTGGTGATCTCCCAGCGCACCGCCGAGAGTCACATCGAGCACATCATGGGGAAACTCGGCTTCCATTCGCGGGCCCAGGTGGCGGTCTGGGTCAACGAGCACGACTCCTGACGCGGCCCTGGCCGCCGGTGGTCAGTACGGGAGGCGGCGGCCGGACGGGGTCCGCAGGTCGACGCCGGACTGGCCGGAGCTCGGCTTCTTGGACTTGCGGATCTGGATCCTGCGCACGGGATTGCTGTTCCTTTCGCGCTGCCGCGTCAAGCGGCCGTTCCACAGCAGATGGGCCCGGTGGAGATGCTCCGGCCGTCCGGCAGCAGCTCGCCCGCGTCATCGAAGATGACCACGCCGTTGCAGAGGAGTCCCCACCCCTGCTCGGGGTGGAAGGCCACCATGCGGGCGGCGTCGTGGCTCGGGGCGTCCGCCGGTGGACACGGCGGCTGGTGCTGGCACATGGCTCGTCCCTCTCTCCATTTGCTCGGGTCGGCTGAGCCCATGTCTAAGCACCCAGACTGCCCGCGGCGGGGCAACCAAGCGACGGGATAAATCCCTAATTCGGTACCTAGGTAGAAGCGAGGGCACGGAACCCGTCAAGGAGCGGGCGGCCCCCGCCGTCGGGGCGGGGGCTCCGGGGCCCGTGCGTCAGGCCGGCGAGGCGGTCTCGCGGACGACGCGGACCTCGCCCGCGGGGATCGTGAGCGCGCCGTCCACCGGCCGGCCGTCGGGCAGCGTGACGCCCGTGGCCGGGACCGCTGCCGGGGCGTCCGTGTGGTTGATCGCGAACAGGTACGACCGGCCGTCCGGGTGCGCCCGCCGTACGAGCTCGACCCCGGGGTGGGAGGTGGCGGAGATCCCGGCGTCCACGCAGACCTCGGCCACCACGCGCCCCAGGAGGTCGCCGTCGGGCAGCGTGGTCAGGTAGTGGGCGGTGCCGTCGCCCCAGGCGTTGCGGGTCCAGGCCGGCTCCCCGGTGGCGTACGTGTCGAGGACCTTGGCCGTGGTGGCGTGCGCGACCTCGCTCCACACCGTGCCCGTGCCGCCGCCCTCGACCGTCACCTGCTCGTCCGGCGCCAGCGGGTAGAACTCCTCGACCGTCACGCCCAGCAGGTCGCGGAACGCGCCCGGGTAGCCGCCCAGCCGCACCCTGTCGTTCTCGTCCACGATCCCGCTGTACGGGGCGACGAGCACGGTGCCGCCGGCCGCCGCGAACCGCTCGACGTTCGCCGCCCCCTGGTCGCTGATCAGGTAGAGGGCGGGGACGACGACCAGCCGGTACCTGGACAGGTCGCCCTCGGGGTGGGCGACGTCGCAGGTGACGCCCGCCTTCCAGAGCGCCCCGTACCACTGGCGGATGATCTCGACCGGGTCGCGGTGCGTGGTCGGCTGGGCGGGGTGGTCCTCCGCCCAGATGCTGGCGTAGTCGAGCAGGATCGCCGCGTCCGCCGTGACCGTGCTGCCCTCGACCTCGGCCAGGTCCTTCAGCAGGGCGCCGAGGGCCTTGACCTCCCGCCAGATCTTGGTGTCGGTGCCCGTGTGCGGGACCATCCCCGAGTGCCACTTCTCGGCCCCCGCCCGGGAGGCCCGCCACTGGAAGAACATGATCGCGTCCGCTCCCCTGGCGAGGTGCTGGACGGAGTTGCGCAGCAGCTCGCCGGGGCGCTTGGCGCGGTTGTAGCCCTGCCAGTTGACGGCGCTGGTGGAGTGCTCCATCAGCATCCACGGCCGGCCGCGGTTGAGCGAGCGGGCGAAGTCGGCGGAGAAGGCGAGGTGGACGTGGGGGTCGTCGCCGATGAGGTAGTGGTCCGAGGCGATGGGGTCGATCTCGGGGGCGTACGTCCAGTAGTCCATCTCCCAGTGCATCCCGGCCATGAGGTTGGTGGTGGCGGGGACGCCGGGCGTGAGGCGGGCGAGCAGGTCGCGCTCGGCCCGGTAGAGGTCGAGCACCGCGTCGGAGCAGAACCTGCGGTAGTCGAGCTGCTGGCCCGGGTTGGTGAAGGTGGGGGTCGCCCGAGGCGGCAGGATCTGCTCCCAGTCGCTGTAGCGCTGGGACCAGAAGGCGGTGCCCCAGGCGTCGTTGAGGGCGTCGAGCGTGCCGTAGCGCCCGCGCAGCCAGACGCGGAAGGCGGCGGCGGAGGCGTCGCAGTAGCACCGGACGTTGTGGCAGCCGTACTCGTTGTGGATGTGCCAGATGGCCAGCGCCGGGTGGTCCCGGTAGCGCAGGGCCACCTGCTCGGCGATGCGCAGCGCCCGCTCCCGGTAGATCGGCGAGCTGGGGCAGAATCCCTGCCTGCTGCCGTGGTGGAGCCTGCGGCCGTCGGCGTCGACGGGCAGCGCCTCGGGGTACGTGTGCCCGAACCAGGGGGGCGGCGCGGCCGTCGGCGTGGCCAGGCACGCCTGCACGCCGCCCTCGGCCAGCAGGTCCATGACCTTGTCGAGCAGGCTGAAGTCGAACCGGCCCTCCTCGGGCTCCAGGAACGACCACGAGAAGATGCCGACGCTGACCCGGTTGACCCCGGCCTCACGCATGAGGGCGACGTCCTCGGCCCAGGTCTCCTCGGGCCACTGCTCCGGGTTCCAGTCGCCGCCGTAGACGATCAAAGGGTGCTCCTCGCGGGACGCGTTCGTGGGGACGCGGGGCCGCGCCAGGGGGTATTAAAACGTTCTTCTTCCCTGACGACAAGGCGCCACCACAGGTGGATCCGGAGTAAATTGACCGCTCGTTCCAGAAAGAGGTAGGGTCGGAGACATGGCCAGGACCAAGGAGTTCGATCCCGACGCGGCGCTCGACGCGGCGCTGGAGCTGTTCTGGGAACGCGGGTATGAATCGACGTCGATGGCCGACCTGGTCGAACGGCTCGGCATCGGCCGGGCGAGCCTGTACGCGACCTTCGGGGGCAAGCACGAGCTCTACATGAAGGCGCTGGAGCGCTACCTGGAGCGGCGGGACCCGTCGCCCATCGAGGCGCTGTCCCAGCCGGGCCCCGCGCTGCCGGCCATCCGGCGGCTCGTCGAGTCGTACGCCCGGGAGTCGTCCACCGAGGAGGGCAAGCGCGGCTGCATGATCGCCAACGCGGCGGCCGAGCTGCTGCCCCGCGACGAGGAGGTGTGCCGGTTCGTCGACCGCAACTGGGAGGGCCTGGAGACGGCGCTGACCTCGGCGCTCATCCGCGCGCGGGCGCAGGGCGAGCTGGACGCGGGCAAGGACCCGCGGACGCTGGCCCGCTTCCTCATCGTGGTGCTCCAGGGCATGCGGCTCATGGGCAAGGCGTCACCGGACCCCGCGAGGATGCGCGACGCGGCGGCCCACGCCCTCAGTCTGCTCTGACCCCGGCTCACCCTCGGCGCCACCTCCGCCCTTGAAAGACGAGGAAGACCTTGCCATGCCCCCTATCTGGAACGAACGGTCTAGTATGGTAAGTCCGGCGTTCATCCTGCTCGCCGGCTCCCAGGTCATCCTCATCGCGTCGATCACGCTCCTCGTCGTCCCCCTCCCCGCCATCCAGCGCGAACTCGGCCTGGACCCCGCCGGCCTGGCGCTCCTCAGCTCCGCCTACGGGCTGTCGTTCAGCGGCCTGCTCCTGCTGGGGGGAAGACTCTCCGACCTGTACGGGCACCGGCGCGCGTTCCTGACCGGCGTGGCCGTCTTCGGGGCCGCCTCGGTCGCGGCCGCGCTGGCGCCCGGACAGCTCGTGCTGCTCCTGGCCCGGTTCGCCCAGGGGGCGGCGGCCGCGCTCACGGCTCCGGCCGCCATGGCGCTGGTCCGGCAGGTGGTGCCGGACCAGCGCCTGCCACGGGCGATGGCCGTGTGGGGGACCCTGTCGGTGACCGGCGCGACGGCGGGCAGCCTGCTGTCCGGCGTGATCGCCGCCCTGGTGTCGTGGCGCTGGGCGTTCGCCATCCCGATCACGGCCTCGGCCGTCGTCCTGGCCGCCGCCCGGCGGCTCCCGGACCGGGCTCCCGGTCAGGCGCCCCGGCTCGACCTGCCCGGAGCGGTCCTGGCGACCGCGGGCATGGTGGCGCTGAGCGTCGGGCTGCTGTACTCGGCGCCGATCGTGACCGTCGCCGGCGGGCTGCTGCTGGTGGCGTTCGCCGCCGTGGAGTCCCGCGCGGCCGAACCGCTGCTCCCCCTGCGATTCCTGGCCTCGCCCCGTCGCTCCGCGGCGCTGCTCGCCGTCCTCGTCACGGCCGCCGCCAGCGCGACCACCACGTTCTTCCTGACGCTCTGGCTCCAGCAGGTACGCGGACTGACCCCGCTGCAGACCAGTGCCGCGTTCGCCCCGTACCTGCTGGTGCTGGCCATGGGCCCGGTGTCCGGCCGGCTCGTCGGGCGGCTCGGCGCCCGCGCGGTGACCATGTGCGGGCTGGGGCTCGGGGCGGCCTCCATGGGACTGCTCAGCCTGATCGAGCCGGACACCCCGTACGCCGGAGCGGTGCTCGCCGGGCTGCTGCTGTTCCCGGTCGCGTCCGGGCTCGCGCTGTCGGGGGCGACCGTGGCGGCGCTCGACGGCGTGCCCGCGCGCCAGGCCGGGCTCGGGGCCGGACTGGTCAACACCGCGATGGAGGTGGGGCCGACCGTCGGGCTGGCGGCGCTGGCGGCCCTCGCCGCGGCACGCACCGGCCCGCACCGGGATCCGGCCGCCGTCACCCACGGATACGGCTTCGCGCTGGCCGCCACCGCACTGCTCTTCATCTTGACCGCGGCGCTGACCGGCGTCGCCGGCCGCAACCCGCGCAACGAGAACACCCACAACAGAGAGGTTCGTCATGAGGTTCGCAGATAAGGTCGTGCTCGTCACCGGCGGCGGCTCCGGCATCGGCCGGGCCACCGCGCTCGCCTTCGCCCGCGAGGGGGCCCGCGTCGTGGTCGCCGGACGGAGCAGGGAGCCGCTGGAGCAGACCGTGAAGCTGGCCGAGGAGACGGGCGGCCAGGCCGTCGCGATCACGGCCGACGTGACCCGCGCCGCGGACGTGGAGCGGCTGGTGGCCGACACCGTCGCGACGTGCGGGACGCTGGACGTCGCCGTCAACAACGCCGGGGTCTTCACGATGGGGCAGGCGGCCGAGATCGACGAGGCCGACTGGGCCTACACGCTCACGGTCAACACCACGGGCGTCATGCTGTCCATGAAGTACGAGATCGCCCACATGCTCACGGCCGGAGGCGGGGTCATCGTCAACGTCTCCTCGCAGATCGGCGCCCACAAGCGCATCCCCGGCCTGGGCGCGTACGCGGCGAGCAAGGCGGCCGTGACCGCGCTGACGCGGACGGCGGCGCTGGAGTACATCCGGGAGGGCATCCGGATCAACGTCGTCAGCCCCGGGCCGCACGACACGACGATGTCGATGCGCCCGGGCGAGACGGAGGCGGACCGCGCGGAGCGGATGCGCGACGCGCTTCCCGCGGGGCGGGTCGGCACGCTGGAGGAGGCGGCGGGCGCCATCCTCTGGATCGCCTCGGCGGAGGCGGGTTTCACGATCGGGCACGACCTGGTGGTGGACGGCGGCTCCACCCTCTGAGTCCACTCCCCCTGCGAGGCTCCGACGCGGCCCCACCATCCGAGTGGGGTTCCCCTCTGAGGGGGCGGCCCACCTCCCCCAGGCCCCAAGGCCGGCGAGCCCGAGCCTGAGGGGGCTCCCCTCAGGCCGCCCCACCCTCCGGGGCTGCCCACGCCGGCGGGCGCCCGGCCGTGAGAGTGGGGGCCGCGGGAGCGGGGGTGGGTTTGGGGCGGGGGTCGGCGGAGAGGGGCGTCGGGTGATCGAGGGCTTCCGTGAGGACGAGGTGCGGCTGGGCGGCGAGGTGTCCGTCTTCTTCCGGTACGCGGGACAAGGGTCGCCCGTGGTGCTGCTGCACGGCCATCCCCGTACCTCCGCGACGTGGCACCGCGTCGCCCCTCGCCTGGTCGCGGAGGGGTTCACGGTCGTCTGCCCCGATCTGCGCGGCTACGGCCGCTCCCGCGGTCCCGCTCCCTCCCCGGACCACGCCGCCCACTCCAAGCGCGCCCTGGCCGGCGACGTGGTGGAGGTGATGCGGCGGCTCGGTCACGGGCGGTTCGCGGTGGCCGGGCACGACCGCGGCGGCTGCGTCGCCTTCCGGCTCGCCCTCGACCACCCCGAGACCGTCACGCGGGTGGCCCTGCTCGACTGCGTGCCGATCACCGCGCACCTGTCCCGCATGACACCGGAGTTCGCGACCTCGTACTGGCACTGGTTCTTCTTCGCCCAGCCCGGCGTGCCCGAGCGCGTCATCGGCGCCGATCCCGACGCCTGGTACCACGGCGACCCCGAGGCCATGGGCCACGCCAACCACGCGGAGTTCCGCCGGGCCACCAGGGACCCTGACGTCGTGCGCGGCATGCTGGAGGACTACCGCGCCGGCCTCACCGTCGACCGGCGTCACGAGGAGGCCGACCGGGCCGCCGGTGTCCGGCTGCGCTGCCCGGCCCTCGTCCTGTGGTCCGTCCGCGACGACCTGGTGGACCTCTACGGCGATCCGCTCGCCCTGTGGCGCGACTGGGCCGGCGACCTGTGCGGCCACGGCGTGGACTCCGCCCACCACATGGCGGAGGAGGCCCCGGGGCAGCTGGCCGCCGCGCTCACCGCGTTCCTCAAGGACTGAGCCGAGGGTCCCCTGGGACGCCAGAGGACAAGGTGACGATCTTCAATAAGGCGGATAAATCGTCATATAAAGCATTAATGCATCGGATGGCGGGACTTGGCGAGAAATGGGGCCTAGCCGCAGTGATGGCGTTCTTGATAAACATTTTCGCGCCACCCGCACGCGTTTTCATGAACCGGCCATCCATTAAGGGCGATAGTGAGCGAACCGATTCGGTTGTCCTCCCTCTGGACGCACCTCGTTCGCCGTCTGTCGCGACACACTCGGCGGGAGAACACGGTTGCTGGCCGATGATTTCTTCCTCATCGCGTGGGACACGACCGGCACCGGCAAGCCCCGCCTGCACCTCCAGGGGCTGACGTTGGGCCTGGCCGGGGCCCTGATCGGCGAGCTCGTCCTGGAGAACCGGCTCACCGTGAGCGGCACGCGGCTCCAGCTTCTCGACCCGCTCCCGCTGCGTGAACGCGTGGCCGACACGACCCTGGCCGATATCGCCGATTCCCCCCAGCACACCGATGTGCGCACCTGGCTGGCATACCTGGCGCAACGCTCCCTCACCGATGTCACCGGCCGATTGCTGGCCATCGGGCTGCTGGAATGCGTCACGCCCAGATTATTGAAACACAAACAGAATCGCTATTTCGCGACGGAGTTCGGACCCGCCGTCTGGCCCTCCACCCGGCTGCGCCTCTCGCTGGTCCGCCGCCGGCCGCTGAACCCGTACGACATGCTGCTGGCCGCGCTCGTGGACGCCTGCGGCATGACCGACACCGTCGTCGAGGACCCCGGCCACCGGGCCGCCGCGCACCGCTACCTGGCCGCCGTGCTCGCGGCCATGCCGCAGCCGCTGAGCGACCTGAGCCGCCACGTCAGCGCGGCCGTCGGCGACGCCGTGCTCACCTACCGCACCTGACCCCGACTCAACCGTCCTGAACCCGTTCTGACCCCCCAGAGAGGTATCGGATGCCCGTCGCCCCCTCCCCCACCCGTTCGGATCCGATCGCCGGCGCGCTGGCCGCCGACCGGCTCGGCGCGCCGTCGGTCGTCTACTTCGTGCTGTCGGCCGCGGCGCCGCTCACCGTGGTCGCCGGCGTGGTCACCACCGCGTACGCGGTCACCGGCATCACCGGCCTGCCCGTCGCCTTCCTGGCCGTGGGCGTCGTGCTCGCGGTCTTCGCCGTCGGGTACGTCGCGATGGCCCGCCACATGGCCAACGCCGGAGCCTTCTACACCTACATCAGCCGGGGCCTCGGCCGCCCGGCCGGCATCGCCGCGGCCTGGGTCGCACTGATCGCCTACAACGCGCTCCAGGTGGGCCTGTACGGGGCGTTCGGCGCGGCGGCCACGCCCCTCGTCGAGCGGTGGGCCGGCGTCTCGCCGCCCTGGTGGACGCTGTCGCTGGTCGCGTGGGCGCTGGTGTCGGTCCTCGGGGTGATGCGGATCGACGTCAACGGCCGGCTGCTCGCCGTCCTGCTCACGGCCGAGGTGGCGGTGATCCTGCTGTTCGACGTGGCCGACCTCGTCGGGCCCGCGCCGGCCGGCGTCTCGCTGGAGACCCTGTCGCCGGGCGCGCTGTTCGTGCCAGGAGTCGGCGCGCTGCTGATCACGGCCACGCTGGGCTTCGTGGGATTCGAGTCGGCCGTGGTCTTCTCCGAGGAGAGCCGCGATCCCCGCCGTACGGTGCCGGCGGCCACGTACGCCTCGATCGCCATCATCGCCGGCCTGTACGCGCTGTCCGCCTGGGCCATGACGGTCGCCACCGGACCCGCGAACATCGTCGAGGTCGCCCGCCGCGACGGCGCCGAGACCATCTTCGTCATCGCCACCACGCAGCTCGGCGTCGCCGTGGTGGACATCGCCCGGGCGCTCTTCGTCACCAGCCTGTTCGCCGCGATGATCTCGTTCCACAACACCACGGCCCGCTACTTCTTCGCCCTCGGCCGCGAGCGTGTGCTGCCCGCCGTGTTCGGCCGCACCCGGCCCCGCACCGGCGCGCCCAAGGCCGGCTCGATCGCGCAGAGCGTGCTGGGCCTCCTCGTGATCGTGGGGTACGCGGTGCTGGGCCTGGACCCCCTGGTGCAGCTCTTCTTCTACGGCGGCACCTTCGGCGGCTTCGGCGTGCTGCTCCTGGTCTTCGCCACCTCGATCGCGGTCATCGTGTTCTTCTCCCGCGAGCCGAGCGGCGAGGACGTCTGGCGGCGGCTGGTCGCGCCGCTGCCGGCCGCCGCGGCACTGGCCGTCATGGTCGTCCTCGCGGTGAGCAACTTCGCGACCGTGCTCGGCGTGCCCGACGGCGATCCGCTGGCCTGGATCCTGCCCTCCGTGTACGGCGTCGCGGCCGTGGTGGGCCTGGTGTGGGCCATGGTGCTGCGCTCCGGGCAGCCGGCCGTCTACTCCCGGGTCGGGCTGGGCGCCAAGGCCGCGACCGTCCACGACCTGGCCCGCTGAGGAGCACCCCATGACCCCGTCGTCCCGTCTCCCCGTCATCCGCCGCGCCGGCGCCCGCGACGTGCCGCGCGTCGCGGAGCTGATCGCCACCGCGTTCGCCCCTCTCGCCGCCCTGTCCTACCTCGTGCCCGAGCCGCGCGGACGGCACGAGATCATGACCGCCGACTTCCGGATCCTGGTCGAGCACGCCGCCCGGCACGGCGAGATCGACCTGATCGACGACGCCCCGGCCGTGGCCGTCTGGTTCCCGCGCGTGGGGCCGCTGCCCGAACCGCCCGGCTACGAGCAGCGGCTCGCGGCGGCCACCGGGCCGTGGCTGGAGCGCTTCCTGCTGCTGGATTCGCTGTTCGACAAGCACCATCCGGACGAGCCGCACCACCACCTGGCGTTCCTGGCGGTCCACCCGGCGCGGCAGGGCCGGGGGCTCGGCAGCGCGCTGCTGCGCCACCATCACGCCCGGCTCGGCGGGCTGCCCGCGTACCTGGAGGCGAGCAGCCCGCGCAGCCGCGACCTGTACCTGCGGCACGGCTATCTGCCGCGCGAGACGTTCGCGCTGCCGGACGGCGCGACGTTCTGGCCGATGTGGCGCCCGGGCGACGTCCCGTCGGCCGCCTGACCGGCGTGTTCTAGGCCGGGCCCGCGTCGAAGTCGGTGCGATGGGCCAGGGCCCACTGGCGGAAGGTGCGCGGCGGCGTCCCGGTCACCTTCTCCACGGTGGGATAGATCTGGGACTCGTCCAGGGTGCCGTCGCTGTAGAAGCTGAAGAACGCCTGGATGTACTCCTCCGGCACGCGCCCCGCCATGTCCGCCCTGGCCTCCTCGTCCGACAGGGCCTGGAAGCGCAGGTCACGCCCGAGCACATCGGCCAGGACGGCGAGCCGCTGCGCCGGCAGCAGCCGCTCCGGCCCGCTCAGCGGGTGGATCCGGCCCTCGTGCCCGGGGTCGAGCAGGGCGCGGACGGCCACGGCGGCGATGTCGTACGGGTCGACCGAGGCGATCGGCACCGCGCCGAACGCGTCCCTGACGACGTTCCCGGCCCGCAACTGCGGCAGCCAGCGCAGCGCGTTGGACATGAACGCGTTGGGCCGCAGGAACGTCCAGGCCAGCCCGGACTCGCGCACCGCCGTCTCCGAGCCGATCATGTACTGGGAGACGGCGTTGCGGGTGTCGGTGGCGACGGTGGCCAGGCTGGACAGCAGCACCACCCGCTCCACCCCGGCCTCCCGGAACCGGGCGAGCAGGCCGGGCATGTCGCGGTAGCCGGGCAGCAGGAACACCCCGCGCACGCCGTCGAGGGCGGCGCCGAGCGTGTCCGGCGCGTTCAGGTCGCCGACGGCCTGCTCCACCGGCAGGCCGGCGGGTTCGCGGACCAGCGCGCGCACGGGTTCTCCCGCGCTGACAAGCGCGCGCACGACCTCCCCGCCGACGTTGCCGGTGGCTCCGGTGACGAGGATCATCGCAGGGTCCTGCCGAAGTGCGCGGCCACGGCGTCCACCGCGACGGTGACCTGCGGCTCCTGGTCGTAGAAGTCGAACTGGGTGCCCTGGGTCCACAGGATGTCCTTGGCGCCGGCGAGCCCGGCGTGGAAGCGGTGGGCGCCTTCGGGAATGGCGGCGTCTTCGCTGTGCACGAGCAGGGTGGGCCGGCTGATGCGCGGCGCCAGGGCGATGGAGTCGTAGGTGAGCCAGTCCGGCCAGGCCATCACGGCGAAGCGGTTGGGCCAGGCGGGGATGCCGCCACGCTCGGGGTTGAGGTAGAAGTCGATGTCGTACGGCATGGCCGCGCGAGGGTCGGCGGCGCTGACGACCGGCACGTAGTCGATCTCGCCGGTCTCGTCGTAGCGCGACCGGGCCTCCAGCCCGATCTTGATCTTCTCGGCGACCGCCTCGGCGCCGCCGTACGCGGCCTCGCAGATGGCGGCGTCGTGCAGCCAGGGCGCCACCAGGGCCAGGGAGGCGACGAGGGGGTCGTGGGCGGCGTTGTCGGCCATGTACATCGCGGCCGCGCAGATGCCCAGGGCGCCGAGCCGGTCGGCGTCGATGGCCGGGTGGGTGGCCAGGAAGGCGACCGCGTGATGGATGTCGATGACCTTGCGGGCCGGGTTCTCCACATCCCGTGGGTCGCCACCCGACTCACCGAAGCCGGTGAAGTCGAACGACAGGGCCGCGTAGCCGCGTTCGGCCAGGCGCTGGGCGTAGCGGTCGGCCATCAGCTCCTTGACGCTGGTCCAGGTGCCCGCGACCACCACGCCCGGGGCCCGCTCCACCCCCTCGGGCAGGAACAGGTTGCCGGCGAGGGTGACGCCGTCGCTGTCGAAAGTGACCTTGGTGACCTTGTTCACGCGTACTCCAGAGTGGCCTTCGTGATCAATCCGTCGGTGATGTCGAAGTGGTAGTTGGCGCGGAAGCCGCCCACGCCGCCGGGCTGGAAACGGACGAGCATGGTGACCCCACCCGGTCTCGGGGTGTGGTCCAGCAGCGTGTAGACGCCGCCGATGACCTCGTCGGCGGCCCAGCGCCGGATGGCGTCCCGGCCGCGGATCTCACGCCCGACGTCGATGACCAGGCCGTCGGGCGCGAAGCCGGCGGCCAGGGCGTCGGCGTCCCCGGCCGCCACCGCGTCCAGGTAGCGCCGCGCCGCCGGGTCCAGCGGCCCGCGCGAGGCGGGCGCGGAGGGCAGCGGCTGGATGGCGTCGGTGGCGACCGCCCGCTGGAAGTCGCTGCCGGCCCCGGCCGCCACCCCGCCGGCGACCAGCACGGCGGCCGCCGCCCCCACGATGGCGCGCTTCCTCATCGGGCGCCGTCGCTCCAGGCCGCGGTCATCACCACGCCGGTGATGCGCCACCCGCCGCCGGTGCGCGCGAGGTCGAAGCGGTAGGTGCCGCCCAGCGTCCACAGCGAGTCGTCGTCCTTGCGGTGCGTGGCCTGGAAGGAGGCCGTGCACACGGCCGCGTCCCCGGCGACGGTGACCAGGTGGTTGCCGATCAGGTGCTGGGTGGCCACGTAGGCGCCCAGCGCGCCCTCCCAGCCCTCGACGATCTGCGCCGGGGTGAGGACGACCGGCTCGCCGCCATTGAGACTGGTGTAGTCCAGCAGCACCTTGTCGGCGAACACCTCGGCGAGGTCGCTCCACTCCCGCTGGTCGGCGTGCCAGGCCATCCGGGTGCACGTGTCGATGACATCCAAACGATCCATGCGGCTCAGCATGTCGGCGCTGCACAGGCGCGCAGGAGAGGAAGAAGTTGCAGGTCCGGGTGCAGGAACCTGCACCCGGACCTCACAGCCAGCCGCGCTCCTTGGCCCGCAGTGCCGCCTGGAAGCGGGTGGCGGCGCCGAGTCGTGCCATCAGGTCGGCGACGTGGGCGCGGAACTTGCGCACGGAGACGTTGAGCGAGCGTGCGGCGGTCTCGTCGGTGTCGTGACGGGTCAAGGCGTGCAGGACCTGCTGCTCGACCGGGGACAGGGGCAGGTCGTGCAGATCCCGGGCGCGGTCCCACATGCCGTCGAAGACGTCGGCGAGCATGGCGACCAGGCCGGGCTGACGGATCTCCAACGCTCCGGCCTCCGGGCCGTGGGGATCGGCCTGGACGAAGGCGACCGCGCGGTTGACGATCGCCAGGTGCCGGGTCGGCTCGGCGGTGACCCGGTGCAGGTCGCCCAGGGCGTGCAGGGACCGGGCGTGGGGGTCGTGCGCCGGGTCGGCCAGGGCCCAGGCGGGGAACAGGGTGCGGCTGCGCAACCCGCGTGCCAGCAGCCGCTGGAACGGCCGGGGGTCGTAGGGCGTGCTGCTGTGGGCGCGGGTCGTCACGTGGGCGAACTCGCCGGGGTTCTCGGCCAGCAGGGCGCGCATGCGGCGGGTGACGGCCGGTCCGTCCGGGATGTGCTCGACCATTTGGACGAGGCGGCCGCTGCGGTGCTCCTCGGTCAGCTCGGTCAGCACGTCCCAGGCCATGGTGAGCTCGGTCAGCCGGCGGCGGGTCTGCTCGATGCGCCGCCGTACCAGCAGATCGACCGCGGCGGCCGGGGGAATCGCGGTCAGTGCCTCGCCGACCAGGCCGAACGCTCTCAGCTCGGCGAGGACGCGGCGAGCCTCGGGCATGACGAGGTCGACGGTGTCCGCGTCGAGATGCGGGTGACGCAACAGGTAGCGGTAGAGGCGCTCCTGTTCGTCGGTCAGACCTAGACTCGCCAGACTCATGATCACCGGTAGTGGACGGGGCCACGAGGTCGAGGCCGTTCGCAGGTGTCCTCCAGGCTGCACGGCGCCGGCGTCTCTATCAACGCCGACCTCGCACCCGCTCGATAACATGAGAGTTATCGGACGAAAGGGATGTCTATGGAGCTACAGGACATCGGGCTCATCCTGCTGATCGCCCAGGGGCGTCGGCTGCCCGCTTCCCCCGGCCTCTCCTGAGTGACGTCCGTGGAGATCCGCGACATCGAGATCTTCCTGACGCTGGCCGAGGAGCTGCACTTCGGCCGGGCCGCGGCGCGCCTGCACGTCTCGCAGGCCCGGATCAGCCAGGCCATCAGGGAACAGGAGCGCCGCATCGGCGGCGCGCTGTTCGACCGTTCCAACCGTCGCCACGTCGAGATCACCCCGCTCGGCCGCCAGCTCCGCGACGACCTGAGGCCCGTCTACGCCGCCCTGCGCGACAGCCTCGAACGCGCCCGCCTGGCCGCCCGGGGCATCACCGCCGTGCTCCGCGTCGGCATGATGCCGATCAACGTCCACGACCTGCGCCCGTACTGGGACACCTTCCGCGCCCGTCACCCCGCCTGGGAACTGCGCATCAGCCACCCCGCCTTCGACGACCTGTTCGGCAGGCTGCGTCGCGGCGAGTTCGACGTCCTGGTCGCCTGGCTGCCCATCGAGGAGCCCGATCTCACCGTCGGTCCCGTCCTCTTCGCCGACCCGCGCGTGCTGGCCGTGGCCCCCGGGCACGAACTCGCCGGCCACACGTCGATCTCGATGGAGACGATAGGCGACTTCCAGCATCCCAACATCGAGTCCCGGCCGGACTACTGGCTCGACGCCTACGTACCGCCCCACACCCGCAAGGGCCGCGTCGTCGAACGCGGCCCCCTCGTGGGCAACATGGCCGAGATCTTCACCCGGATCGCCATGGGCGAGATCGTGACGCTGTTCCCGGAGCACATGAGGCGGTACTGGGTGCGGCCTGACATCGTCTACGTACCGGTCCACGACCTGACGTCCCTGCCGTACGCGCTGGTGTGGCGGTCGGACAGCGAGAACGACCTCATCCGCGCGCTGGCCCGGACGGTGCGCGACCTCGGGCCGCTCTGAACGGGACGCGTCCCGGTCGCGGCGCCGGTGGTCCGTCAGTCCAGGTCGAGGTCGAGGTCGAGGTCGCGAAGCTGGGCGCGCGCCGAGATCCCCAGCTTGGGGAACGCGCGGTACAGGTGCGAGCCCACCGTCCGCGGGCTGAGGTGCAACCGGTCGCCGATCTCGCGGTTGCTCAGCCCCCTTGCGGCGAGCCTGGACACTTCCCGCTCCTGCGGGCTGAGCAGGGCGGCGACGCGCCGGCTCCGGCGGGGCGGGCCGCCGCCGGCCGCCAGGAACCGGCCGCGCGCGCGGCGCGCCCAAGGCTCCGCCCCCAGGGCGTCGAACGTCTCGCTCGCGGCCCTCAGCATCGCCTGGGCCTCGGTCCTGCGGTGGTTGCCGTGCAGCCACTCGCCGTACAGGAGTTCGGTGCGGGCCCGGTCGAAGGGGCGCCGGTCGGGCCCGAGGCTCGCCAGCGCGCTCCGATAGTGGGATTCGGCGCGGGCGTCGTCCGAGAGCATCGCGTGGGAGCGATGCCAGCCGGCCAGGGCCGCGGGGCCGCGGACGCCGCCGGTCCGCGGCTCCATGGCCTCGACGATCCGCCGAGCCGGCTCCGTGTCCCCGGCGCCCACGGCGGCCTCGACCAGATCCGGGAGCATCGCGAGCGCGACGAAGTCATTGGAGTGCGGCGACCCCCGCTCGAACAGGCGCAACAGCTCCGCGAACGCCTCGGCTGAGGCGCCCTCCCCGAGCGCCAGCAGTCCCAGCGCGCCGGTCGCCGTCGCGGCGGCGAGGCGCTCGCGCAGCGGGAACGCCACCTCCAACGCCTGCCGGGCATGCCGGCGGCATGCCGCCGCATCGCCGCGCACGGCGGCGAACCGCGCCGCCTGGGCGAGGAAGCCGGCCGTCCACCCCCGCTGGCCGGTCTCGTAGCTGAACCGAAGCCCCTCCTCGGCATGCGCGGCGCCCTCCGCCCAGCGTCCGAGCCGGAACTCGATGTCGGCATGGTAGGACAGCACCTCGGTCAGCAGCGCGGCGGAGCCCTCGGCACGGACCCGGCGGCCGGTGGCTTCGACGAGCCGGAGGGCCTGGTGATCGTCGGGCCCCATCCAGCCGATCACGGTCGCCCACATCCATTGCCGCTCGTCTCCCCCGCCCCGGCCCCCGGGCAGGGCAGCCGGCAGTTCCCACAGCTCGGCACCGGTGACGACCCCCTCGAAGCCGCCGAGGAGACCTTCGGCGGCGCGGAGCGTCGCCGAAGAGCAGTCCAGGGCGGTGATGCGCCGGGTCGCCAGCAGCGTCGCCCCCATGTCCCCGGCGCGCAACGCCGATCCGGCCGCGAGCAGGAGGGTCCAGGCCGCCTCCTCGGGATCGCTGGACGCCATGAGTTCGGCGCACCGCACCAGGTGCGTGAAGGCGATGGCGGGGTCCCCGCCGTACAGCTCGATGGTCCCGTTGAGCTGCGCCAGTGTCACGGCGGGCACCGGCTCGGCCATGACCTGGTCGGCCAGCGTCCTGGCCAGGCCGGGCCGGCCCGCGTCCAGTGCGACGAAGGCGGCGGTCACCGTCCTGTGGCGGCGATCGGCGGGCGACTCACTGAGCCGCGCGGCCTGCCGCAGAACGGAGATCGCCGCCGCCGCGCCGCCGCGCC
>NZ_JBFAIA010000028.1:0-61541 GCF_040654455.1 Nonomuraea sp. NPDC050691 | reverse complement strand
TGACCGCGATGCGGCACGCCGCCCGCTCGATGGAGATCGCCGAGCTGGCCGTGCGCTACCGCGACGTCGGCGTGGTCGGCTTCGACATCGCCGGCGCCGAGGCCGGCTACCCGCCCACCCGCCACCTCGACGCCTTCGAGTACCTCCAGCGGGAGAACGCCCACTTCACCATCCACGCCGGCGAGGCGTTCGGGCTGCCCTCGATCTGGCAGGCCATCCAGTGGTGCGGCGCCGACCGGCTGGGGCACGGCGTGCGCATCATCGACGACATCTCCGTGGCCGAGGACGGCACCGCCAAGCTCGGCCGCCTGGCCGCGTACGTCCGCGACAAGCGCATCCCGCTGGAGATGTGCCCCACCTCCAACCTGCAGACCGGCGCCGCCCGCTCGATCGCCGAGCACCCCATCGGGCTTCTGCGCCGCCTGTACTTCCGCGTCACGGTCAACACCGACAACCGGCTGATGAGCTCGACCACCGTGTCGGAGGAGTTCGCCAAGCTGGTCGAGGCGTTCGGCTACGGCTGGGACGACCTGCAGTGGTTCACGGTCAACGCGATGAAGTCGGCGTTCCTGCCGTTCGACGAGCGGCTGGCGCTGATCAACGGCATCATCAAGCCGGGGTTCGCGCAACTGAAGTGGCGGCCATGAAGCAGGCGTACCGGTCGAGGTTCGCGTTCGTCCTCGGATGGGTGTGGGTGGTGTTCGCGGCGCTCAACGTCTACGACCTGATCGCCCGCTACAACGGCAAGCCGGCGCTCGTGGCGCTGGCCGTGCTGGCCGCCCTGACCGCGCTCGTGTACGTGGTCGCGCTCAGGCCGGTCACGCGGTTCACCGAGGCCGCGCTGATCGGCCGCAACCCGCTGCGCACGACCGCCGTGCCCTGGGCTTCGGTCGAGGACGTCAGCGTCTCCCACTCCATCAACGTCCGCCACGACGCGGGCGAGCTGCTGCGGCTGTGGACCCCGGTCAGCAGCGCCCGCGAGCGGGCCAAGGCGCAGCGCCGGGGCGCGGCGCCGCCGCGGCGGGGCCGCTTCCGCACCGAGCCGGCGCTGACCAAGGCCGAGCAGGCCGCGGCCGAGGCGCTGGCGGGCAAGACGCACGCCGACTGGGTGGGGGAGCAGATCACCGAGCGCGCCGAGTCGGCCCGGCGCCGCGGCCAGGAGGCCGCGCCGGCGCGGGTGTCGTGGGCGTACGACTCGTTCGCGGCGATCGCCGTCGCCCTGGTCATGGTGGTCGTCGCCGTCGTCGCGGGCTGACGTCCGGCCCGTCGCCGTGGCCGGGCGGTTGACCCTGACACCGTGTGAGGTCCTATACCTGGAGCGGTCATGTTCGGCATCGGAGACTTCGCCAGGCTCGGGCTCGTGTCAGTGCGCATGCTGCGCCACTACGACGCCATCGGCCTGCTACGACCCGCGCACGTGGACCCGGTCACCGGCTACCGCTCCTACCAGGCGGCCCAGCTCTCCCGGCTCAACCGCCTCGTCGCGCTCAAGGACCTCGGCTTCACCCTGGAACAGGTCAGGGCGATCCTCGACGACGAGGTGAGCACCGAGGAGCTGCACGGCATGGTGCGGCTGCGCCGCGCCGAGCTGGAGGCGCGTATCAGCGCCGACCGGGCGCGGCTGCGCGGCGTCGAGGCGAGGCTCCGCGCGATCGAGAGAGAGGGCGGCATGGGGACCGTGGACGTGGTGGTCAAGAGAGTGGCGCCGGCCCGGGTGGCCCAGCTGAGCGCGCTCGCCGCGAGCTACGAGCCGGAGGACATCGGCCCGGTCGTCCAGCCGCTCTTCGGCGAGCTGTGCGCGCGGCTGGACGCGGCGGGCGTGTCGCCGGTGGGCCCGTCCGTGGCGTACTACCTGCCGGAAGGGGACGGGGCGGTGCGGGTCCACGCCGCGTTCCCCGTCTCCGCGGAGCCGCCCGCGGGCGGGGAGCCGCGGGTCGTCACGCTGCCGGGCATCGAGAGGGCGGCGACGGCCGTCCACCACGGGTCCATGGACGGCGTGGGGCCGACGTTCCAGGCGCTCGCGCACTGGATCGAGGAGAACGGGTACCGTTCGCTGTCGCTCGGCAGGGAGGTGTACCTGCACTGCCCGGAGGAGGAGGACGCGTGGGTGACGGAACTCCAGATCGAGGTGGCGCCGGCGGTGGCGGTCTCGCGGAGCTCGAAGGGCACCGCGCCGAGCTGACCGGCTACTGCTACCGCATGCTCGGCTCCGGGTTCGAGGCCGAGGACGCGGCGCAGGAGACCCTGGTCAAGGCGTGGCGCGGCCTCGACCGCTACGACCCGGGCCGCGCCTCCGTCCGGTCATGGCTGTTCGCCATCGCCACGAACGTCTGCCTCGACATGCTGCGCGGCCCCCAGCGGCGGGCCCGCGCCATGGACCTCGCGCCGGCGGCCACGCCGGGCACGGGTCTGGGCGCGCCGCTGCCCGAGGAGCGCTGGGTCCTGCCGCTGCCCGACGGCCGCCTGCCGCCTCCCGACCCGGCCGAGCTGGCGGTGGCCAGGGAGACGGTGCGGCTGGCGTTCGTGGCCGCGCTGCAGCGGCTGCCGCCGCGCCAGCGGGCCGTGCTCATCCTGCGCGAGGTGCTGCGCTGGAGCGCCGCCGAGGTCGCCGGTCTGCTCGGCGTGAGCGTCGCCGCGGTCAACAGCTCTCTTCAGCGCGCCAGGGCCGCCCTCCCGGCCGCGCCGGACACGCCGTACGGGGAGGAGGTGGACGAGGAGCTGCTCGGCCGGTACGTGGACGCGTTCGAGCGGTACGACGTCGAGACCCTCGTCACGCTGCTGCACGAGGACGCCACGATGGCGATGCCGCCGTTCACCTGGTGGCTGCGCGGCCGGGACGCGATCGGCGCGGTCCTGCGGGCGGCCGGGGCGCCCTGCGCCGGCTCCCGGCTGGTCCCTGCCGGGCGGGCGAACGGCGCCGCGGCCTTCGGCCAGTACCAGGAGGGGCGGCCGTTCGCGGTCCTGCTCATCGAGACGTCGGGCGGGTTCGTCACGGGCGCGACCACGTATCTCGGGGACCGGTTGTTCCCGCTCTTCGGCCTGCCGATGAGTTCGGCGCCCCCGCTCCGTACCAGTGGGTGAGAGAAGGAGGAATCCATGACCGCGCCCATGTCCGTGCCCCGCATCGTGGACCACCCCGACCGTCCCTACGTCGGCGTGCTCAGGACCATCACCATGACGACCTTCGGCGAGGTGGCCGACCGCATCCCCGAGCTGATCGCCTGGCTGGGACGGCACGGCGTCGCCCTGGCCGGCGCCCCGTTCCTCAGGTACCGGGCCATCGACATGGCCGCCGACCGCCTGGAGGTGGAGGCGGGCGTGCCGATCGCCCGGTCCCTGGAGGAGCCTGTGGAGGAGGAGGGGGCCGGCTTCTTCGCCGCCGCGCTCCCGGCCGGCCGCTACGCAACGCTCACCCACCACGGCCACCCCGACCGCCTGGCCGGCGTCATCGGTGACCTGCTGGCCTGGGGGGAGAAGGAGGGCCTGACGTGGGACCTCGCGGAGCGCGACGGTGTGGAGCGCTGGGGCTGCCGCCTGGAGCTCTACGAGACCGACCCGCGGGTGGAGCCGGACCCGGCGAACTGGGACACCACCCTGGAGTTCCGCCTCGCCTGACACCTGGCGGGAGGACGGCCCCGGAGCCTGGCTCCGGGGCCGGTCCGCGTCACGGGTGCGACAGGTCCAGGGCCTTCGTCAGGTCGGCCCTGAGGTCGTCGAGGGCGCGGGTGGCCTCGGCGCGGGCCGCCGGCACGTCGTCCGTGACCGGGACCACCACCTCCAGGTAGCACTTGAGCTTGGGCTCCGTGCCCGAGGGGCGGACCACGACGCGGGCGCCGCCCGACAGCGTGTAGCGCAGGCCGTCGGTCGGCGGCAGGCCGCCGTCGCCGCGGCTCAGGTCGTCGGCCCGCTCCACCGCGCGGCCCCCGAGCGCGGCCGGGGGAGCGGTCCGCAGGCGGGCCATGGCGCCGGCGATCAGCGACAGGTCCTCGACCCGGACCGAGAGCTGCGAGGTGGCGTGCAGGCCGTAGCGGCGGGCCTGGTCGTCCAGGAGGTCGAGCAGTGTGCGGCCGTCGCGCTTGGCCGCGGCGGCGATGGCCGCGACCGTGAGGGCGGCGCCGATGCCGTCCTTGTCGCGTACCGGCAGCCCCGCGCCGGACCCGACGCTGTAGCCGATGGCCTCCTCGTAGCCGAAGACCAGGCCCGGCCCCGCCTTGATGATCCACTTGAAGCCGGTCAGCGTCTCGCCGTAGCGGACGCCGTGGGCACGGGCGATCTTGCCCAGCAGGGTGGAGGAGACGATCGTGGTGGCCACCATGCGGTCGCCCGTGGTGTGGGTGATCACATGCTCGGCGAGCAGCCCGCCCACCTCGTCGCCCGTCAGCATGCGCACCGACCCGTCGGCCAGCGGCACGCCCACCGCGCACCGGTCGGCGTCGGGGTCGTTGGCCAGCACGAGGTCGGCCCCCGTGCGGGCGGCCAGCGCGGCGGCGAGGTCCATGGCCCCGGGTTCCTCGGGGTTGGGGAAGGCCACCGTCGGGAAGCCGGGGTCGGGCTCGCGTTGCTCCTCGACCGCCATCGGGCTCGGGAAGCCCGCCCGCAGGAACGCGTCGGTCAGCGTGGCGCCGCCGACGCCGTGCAGCGGCGTGTACGCCACCCGCAGGTCGCGGGCCTCGCCCAGCGGCAGCGTGGCCACGGCGTCGATGTAGTCGTCGACGAGGTCCTCGCCCAGCTCGGTCAGCGTGCCGGGCGCGCCGAGCGGCAACTGGTCGACGCGGCCCACGGCCTCGATCGCGGCCGAGATCCGGCCGTCGATCGGCGGCGTGATCTGGGAGCCGTCGCCCCAGTAGACCTTGTAGCCGTTGTCGCGGGGCGGGTTGTGGCTGGCCGTGACCATGACGCCGGCGTCGGCCTCCAGGTGGAGCACGGCGAACGCGAGCACCGGCGTGGGCAGCGGGCACGGCAGGATCGAGGCGTGCAGCCCGGCGCCGGTCAGCACGGCGGCCGTGTCGCGGGCGAACACGTCGGAGTTGCGCCGGGCGTCGTAGCCGATGACCACGTGCCTGCCGGGGCCGAGCACCGCGGCCAGACCGGCGGCGGCGCGCATGACGGTGACCCGATTCATCCGGTTGGGCCCGGCGCCCAGCTCGCCGCGCAGCCCGGCCGTGCCGAACTCCAGGCGGCGCCCGAACCGGTCGAGCAGCGCCTCGGTGTCGCCCGCGTCGAGGAGGTCCGACAGCTCGGCCCGGGTCTCGGGGTCGGGGTCCTGCAGCAGCCAGGCGCGGGCGGCCGCGACCAGGTCCGTGGCGGAGGAGGTGTCGCCGGTCATACGCGCTCGATGACCTTGGCCAGCAGGATGCCCATGCGGGCGGCCGTGGCGCGGCCGACCTCCAGGACCTCGGTGTGGTCGAGCGGCTGGTCGGACAGGCCCGCGCCGGGGTTGGTGACCAGCGAGACGCCGAGCACCTCCAGCCCGGCCTCGCGGGCGGCGATGGCCTCCAGCACCGTGGACATGCCGATGAGGTCGCCGCCGAGCGTGCGCAGCATGCGGATCTCGGCCGGCGTCTCGTAGGTGGGCCCGCGGAAGGCGACGTAGACGCCCTCCGCGATCGACGGGTCCACCTCGTGGACGAGCGCCCGCAGCCGCTTGGAGTAGACCTCGGACAGGTCGATGAACGTGGTGCCGGTGATCGGGTTGGCGCCCGTCATGTTGATGTGGTCGCTGATCAGCACCGGGTCGCCCACCTGCTGCGTCTCGGGGCGCAGGCCGCCGGCGGCGTTGGTCAGGACGATCGTGCGGGCTCCGGCGGCGGCGACGGTGCGCACGCCGTGGACCACCGCGTCGACGCCCCGGCCCTCGTAGAGGTGGCTGCGGCCGAGGAGGACGAGCGCGTGCCGGCCGCCGCCGGTGCGGACGAGGCGCAGCTTCCCGCCGTGTCCGGCCACGGCGGGGGCGGCGAAGCCGGGCAGGTCGGTGAGCGGGATCTCCGTCACGACCTCCCCGAGCGCGTCGGCGGCCGGGACCCAGCCGGAGCCCATCACGAGGGCCACGTCGAAGGTGTCGAGGCCGGTCGCGGCCCTCAGCGCCGCGGCGGCGTCACCAGCCAGTTTGTACGGGTCGTTGGTCACCTCAGTAGTTTAGGAGGAGCCTGTCGAGCACCCGCACGCCGAACTGGAGGGCGTCGACCGGCACCCGCTCGTCCACGCCGTGGAACATCGAGGCGAAGTCCATGTCGCCGGGCAGCCGCAGCGGCACGAAGCCGAAGCCGCGAACGCCCAGGTCGGCGAAGAAGGTCTTGTTGTCGGTGCCGCCCGACATGCAGTACGGGACCGCCCGCGCCGTCGGGTCCTCGGCCTTGAGCGCGGCGATCATCGACTCGACCAGGTCGCCGTCGAAGGTGGTCTCCAGCGCGATGTCGTGGTGGACGAACTCGCGGCGCACGCCGGGCCCGATCAGCTCGTCGACGGTCTTGAAGAACTCGTCCTCGTGCCCGGGCAGGAACCGGCCGTCGACGACGGCGCTCGCCCGGCCGGGGATCACGTTGGACTTGTAGCCGGCGTCGAGCTGGGTGGGGTTGGTGGTGTGGTTCAGGGTGGCGCCGACGAAGCGGACCAGCGGCCCGATCTTGTCGAGGATCGGGGCCGGGTCGTTCTCGTCGAAGGGGATGCCGAAGGCGGCGGCGACCTCGGTGAGGAACGTGCGGACCGTCGGGGTGAGGGTGACGGGCCACTCGTGGGCGCCGATCCGGGCGACGGCCTTGGCGACCTCGGTGACGGCGTTGTCGGAGTTCAGCATGGAGCCGTGCCCGGCGGTGCCGTCGGCGATGAGCCGCATCCAGGCCAGGCCCTTCTGCGCGGTCTCGATGAGGTAGAGCCGCAGCGACGGGTCCACCTCCAGGGAGTAGCCGCCGACCTCGCTGATCGCCTCGGTGACGCCCTCGAACAGCTCCGGGTGGTGCTTGGTCAGGTGCTTGGCCCCGTACACGCCGCCCGCCTCCTCGTCGGCGACCCAGGCGAAGACGAGGTCGCGGCGCGGCCGGCGGCCGTCGCGGGTGAGCCGGCGCAGGACGGCGAGCATCATCGCGTCCATGTCCTTCATGTCGACGGCGCCGCGGCCCCAGATGTAGCCGTCGCGGACCTCGCCGGCGAAGGGGTCCACGGACCAGTCGGCCGCGTTGGCGGGCACCACGTCGAGATGGCCGTGCACGAGCAGCGCCGGCAGCGACGGGTCGGTTCCCTCCACGCGGGTGATCACGTTGCCGCGGCCGGGGGCGCTCTCGATGTAGGTGGCCTCGATGCCGACCTCGGCGAGCCGGGCCATGACGACCTCGGCGGCCGCTCGCTCCCCTGGTCCGCTGCCGTCGCCGTAGTTGCTGCTGTCGACGCGGATCAACTCGGTGCAGAGCTCGGCGACCTCGTTCTCGGCGGTGGTCGCGGCAGGGGTCTCGGCGGAAGTCATGGTGTCCTTTCCAGGGTGAGAAGGCCGGACTTGCGGAGATGACCGCGCTTGTAGGCGCGGGTGATGAGGGTGACGTCAGTGCCGGTGACCTCGTGCAGGTCGCCGACGACCTCGGTGAGGAGGCGGTACAGGGCGGCCTCGTGGGCCACCGCCACCTGCACGATGAGGGAGTGGGTGCCGGCCGTGGCGGCGCAGTAGCGCACGTGGGGGTGGGCTGCCAGGGTGCGGCCGACCGTGTCGAGCCCGTCCGGGCGTACCTTGAGCCAGAGCTGGGCCTCCACCTCCAGGCCGAGCAGGACGGGCTCGACCTCGGCCCGCAGCAGCAGGACCCGGCGTTCGAGCAGCGAGGCGACGCGCCGCCGGGCCGTGGGCACGGAGACGTCGAGCCGCTCGGCGATGGCGGTGAAGGCGATGCGGCCGTCGGTGACGAGCAGTTCGGCGATCTCCTGCTCCAGCGGTGACATGCCGTCCTCGTCGGGCAGGGGGCCGGCCGCGGCGGCCGGGCGCAGCTCCGCCACCTCCTGCTCGGTGAGGTACGGCGCGTGCCACTCGGCCACGGTGCGGAACGTGTGCAGCACGACCTGGGTCTGCGTCTGGAGGACCCCGTCGATCACGGGCACCTGCGCGGTGATGATGTCGTGCAGCGCCTCGCGCGAGGGCGAGACCAGCTCGCAGCCGATGTCGGCGACCCCGGTCAGCGAGTAGACCGAGCGCGTGTCGGACCGGTCGGCCAGGGCCTTGGCGACGGCGCCGGCGGTGCCGGGCCGGACCTGGACGTGCACGTGGACGGGCCGTCCGTGGCCGGAGCGGAGGTCGTCGTAGATGGCGGTGACGCGTACCGCTCCCTCGAAGATCAGGCGCTGCAACCGGCGTGCGACCGTGCGCTCGTGCTCGCCGACCGCCCTGCCGATCTCACCCCACGCCGCGCGCGGGCTGACTTGCAGCGCGGCGACCAGCCGGCGGTCGAGAACGTCCACTGAGAGCCGTTTCTATGTCGGGTTTGTAAATATGTGCCGTGCTATTTGACTGTTTCGGTCGTCCACTTGCACAGTAGGCCATACCGCACCTTTCAGCAAAGGAGCCCCCAGTGGCGACCTCCCCCGTTGCGCCGTCCACCGTCGGCATCCCCCGAAGTCGAGTCCGTCAGCTCATGGCGGCCAGCGTCGGGAACGTCGTCGAGTGGTTCGACTGGTACACCTACAGCTTCCTGGCGATCTACTTCTCCATGCAGATCTTCCCCGCGACGGGCAACAGTCTCGTGCCGCTGCTCAGCGGCTTCGCGGTCTTCGCCGTCGGCTTCTTCATGCGGCCGCTGGGCGGGCTGCTCGTGGGCGCCTTCGCCGACCGGTTCGGCCGCAAGGCGGCCATGACGTTCACCATCATCCTGATGGGCGGCGGGTCGCTGCTGCTGGCCGTCACGCCGACGTACGCCGCCGCCGGGGTGCTCGCGCCGATCGTCCTGACGCTGGCCCGCCTCATCCAGGGCCTGTCGGTCGGCGGCGAGTTCGCCGCCGCCACCACGTTCCTCGTGGAGTCGGCCCCGCCCGGCCGCCGCGGCCTGTTCTCGAGCTTCCAGTACGTCAGCACCACGATCGGCCAGCTCCTCGCCTCCGGTCTGGCCGCGCTCCTCGCCTCCACGCTCAGCGAGGACGACATGAGCTCGTACGGCTGGCGCATCCCGTTCGTGATCGGCGCCGTCATCAGCCTCGTCGGCCTGTGGATCCGCAAGGGCGCCGAGGAGACCAGCGCGGTCGCCGAGGAGATCCGCGAGGGCAAGGCCGAGCGGCCGGGGCTGTTCGAGTTCCTCGTGCACTACCCGACCAAGGCCGCGCTCATCGTCGGCATCACGGTCGCCGGCACCGTCTCCTACTACACCTGGACGACGTTCCTGCCGACCTACGCCCAGCTCACCGTGAAGTTCGACAAGGCCGACGCGCTCGCGGTCGGCACCATCTCGCTGCTGTTCTTCATGGTCCTGCAGCCGCTGCTCGGCATGTTGTCGGACCGGATCGGCCGCAAGCCGATGCTCATCACGTTCGGCCTGGGCTTCATGATCCTGCCGGTGCCGCTGCTCGGCATGCTGTCGAACTCCTTCGCCAGCCTGCTGTTCATCCAGTGCCTCGGCATGGTCTTCCTCGGCTGCTTCACGTCCATCTCGGCCGCGGTCAACTCCGAGCTGTTCCCGACCCGGGTGCGCGCGGCGGGCGCGGGCTTCCCGTACTCGCTGACCGTCGCGATCTTCGGTGGCACGGCGCCGCTGATCGGCACCGCGCTGCAGGACGCGGGCAACATGCACCTGTTCCCGTGGTACGTCTCGGCGCTGGCGCTGATCTCCACCTGCGTCTACGCGTTCGCGCTGAAGGAGACCAAGGACCAGCCGCTGAGCTAGGTCACGTGCCGAGGGACCTGCAGGGGCGCCCGCGCAGCTCCTTGACGTAGTCGTCGGGCGCCCCCGCCCGCTCCGCCGCGTCGGCCAGGATGCCGAGGTAGCGGGCGGAGGGCAGGCCGCCCTCGTAACCGTCGAGCACGTAGAACCAGGCGACCTGCGCGCCCTCCAGGGTCTGCACCCGCAGCCGGACCTTGTGGTAGAGGCCGCGGGCCGCGCCCTCCCACTGGTCGAGCGAGTTCTCGTCCCACTCGGGAACGTCGTACAGGACCACGAAGACGTGATCGTCAGGGTCCTCGACGATGGTGGACAGCGCGCCCTCCCAGCCGATGTCCTCACCGCCGAACGTCAGACGCCATCCCTGGAGCCAGCCGACGCCGCGCACGGGAGAGTGCGGGGCGCGCATGGCCATCTGCTCAGGGTCCATGTTGCTGCCGTAGGCGGCGTAGACAGGCACAGCTGACAAGGGTAGCGCGACGAGTGCCGCCCCGTTCGTCGGCAGGCCGGACGATGCGGGAGAATGGTACACGTGACAAGGATCGTGATCATCGGTGGCGGACCCGGCGGATACGAGGCAGCTCTGGTGGCCGCGCAGTTGGGCGCGCAGGTGACCATGGTCGAACAGGACGGGCCCGGCGGGGCGTGCGTGCTGACCGACTGCGTGCCGTCCAAGACGCTGATCGCGACCTCCGCCCGCAAACAGGCCCTGCTCGACGCCCCGTCGCTGGGCGTCAGCTTCTCGGGCGGCGACGACGGCGACATCGGCGCGGCGACCGTCGATCTGCCGCTGGTCAACAAGCGCGTCAAGGAACTCGCCCAGGCGCAGTCGGCCGACATTGAGGCGCGGGTCGCCGCCGAGGGCGTGGAGATCATCAAGGCGCGCGGCCGGCTGGTCGACCCGCAGGTGGTCAGGGCCGGCGACCGCACGGTCCGGGCCGACGTGGTGCTCGTCGCGACCGGCGCGACCCCGCGCGTCCTGCCCGGCGCCGAGCCCGACGGAGAGCGCATCCTCACCTGGCGCCAGCTCTACGACCTGGAGGAGCTGCCCGAGCACCTCATCGTGGTCGGCTCGGGCGTCACCGGCGCGGAGTTCGCGGGCGCCTACCGCTCGCTCGGCGCGGAGGTCACGCTCGTGTCCAGCCGCGACCGCATGATGCCCAACGAGGACGCCGACGGCGCCGAGGTGCTCGAAGAGGTCTACCGCCGACGCGGCATGAACGTCATGGGCCGCTCGCGCGCCGCCTCCGTCAAGCGCACCGCCGACGGAGTCGTGGTGACGCTGGAGGACGGCCGCACCGCCGAGGGCTCCCACGCGCTGATGACGGTCGGCATGGTGCCCAACACCGGCGGCATGGGCCTGGAGGAGGCCGGGGTCCAGCTCGACCGGGGCGGGTTCATCAAGGTCGACAAGGTCTCGCGCACCTCCGCGCCCGGCGTCTACGCGGCGGGCGACTGCACCGGCGTGCTCATGCTGGCCTCGGTGGCGGCCATGCAGGGCCGCATCGCCGTGTGGCACGCGCTCGGCGAGGCCGTCCAGCCGCTGCGGCTGGCCACCGTGGCCTCCAACATCTTCACCGACCCCGAGATCGCCGCCGTCGGCGTGGCGCAGCGGTCCATCGAGGCCGGCGAGATCGAGGCCAACGTGGTCAAGCTGCCGCTCGCGACCAACGCCCGGGCCAAGATGCAGGGCTTCAACGACGGTTTCGTCAAGCTGTTCTGCCGGCCGCACACCGGCATCGTGCTGGGCGGCGTGGTGGTGGCGCCGCGCGCGTCCGAGCTGATCCTCGCGGTGTCGGTGGCGGTGCAGCAGCGGCTGACCGTGGACCAGCTCGCGCACACGTTCGCGGTCTACCCGTCGCTGTCGGGCTCGATCACCGAGGCGGCCCGCCGCCTCATGCAGCCCGAGGCCGCCATCGGCATCTAGCCCTCCCGGGAGGGGCGTAGCGTGACCTGCTCGCGGCGGTGGTCAGGCGGTGAGTGCGTGGCGATCACCGGGGGACGCGCAGCGCGGGATCGTCGTAGGCCGCCCGCAGCCGCTTCTCCGTCAGCGCCCGGCCACTACCTCAGCGACGGGCGCTCGACGCCGGGGGCCACGACGAAGCGCTCCGGGTCCGCCTGGCCGTCCCGGCACAGCCGCCAGGCCCTCGTCCCGGTCAGGAACCGGTCGCGGGGCACGTCGGTGAGCGGGAGCGGCCGCGTCTCGCCCAGCGGGGTCCACCCCTCCTCGAACTCCGGCTCCACCAGACGCCAGCGCCTCTCCGCCGGGTCCCACACGTCGGGGATCATGTGGTCCAGCCACCAGCCGGGCAAGAGGTAGTCGGCGAAGCCGTACCTGGCCCGGGCCGCGATGCCATGGTGCGTAGCGCAGGTTGATCTCGCGGATCCGGTCGGCGGCGATCCCGTGGGCGGTGATGTCGCCGTAGGCCCAGTAGTGGAACACCAGCCGGGCGGCCGCCTCGCGGATCGAGGTCAGGTCGGCGGGGACCGCGTCGATCCATCCGCGCAGCTCACCGGGTCGGTGACGGTGCTCTGGGACGAGTAGAACTCGATCATGGCGCTGCCTCTCACGTCGCGGGCCCCGCCGCACAGTGTGGGCGCCCGCGCCGCCCCGGCACTACCGCTTCTTCCCCACACCGGCTCTTCCAGGGGGCCTGGCCGCAGGGGCGGAAGCGCCCGGGCGTGCGGGGGGAAGGCCGCGCCGTCCTCGGTCGGGCGACCCGGGCACGGGACCGGATCAGCAGGGGACGCCCACGAGGGGATGAGTGACCGGCTCCGTGTCGCCGGTGCGCTCGACTTCCGGGCTCTCGCCTTGACCGGGACGTCGCAACCTGGGCACCGACAGAAATTCGGGCGGACCCAATCGTTGACGTTTGTTGGTATGGAGACCAAACTAATTCACGAGCTGGCGCAAGTCCTAGAAGGAGCCTCCATGCCCTACCGTCCCCCTTTGGTCGCGCACGAGTACTTTGTCGCGGATCCGCCTGAGCTTCCGGTTCGTGCGCGCGGCGAGGGCGGCTTGTCGGCGGTGATCTCCGCCGAGCTGGTCGCGGCCGACGGCGCCGAGGTGATGCTGAAGGCGGTCACCACGGCGGAGGAGGCGCTGGTGGTCCAGGTGGGCGTGGCCGGTGAGGGCGTGATCCGCGTGCGGCTCTCGGAGGACGCGTCGGCCAGGCCACGTTCTGAACGGGCCATCTCCTTGGTGACCCCTGGCACGTACTCAGGGGCCCGTGCCGGGGTCACCCCGGGTGAGCCGATCGTGATCGACGCCGGCTCGATCCGGGCCGAGATCAGCCTCACGCCGTGGCACCTGCGCTTCGTGGACGCCTCCGGCCGGACGCTGGTCGAGCAGGATCGCGGGCACACCGACATCAGCGGCAGGATGCGCACCCTCCCGTTCGGCCGGTCGAGCGCCGACGGGACGGCCGTCGCCTACCACGAGAGCTTCGGCGCGGCGCCCGACGAGGCGTTCACCGGGTTCGGGGAGTCGTTCACGCCGCTGGACAAGCGCGGGCAGCGGCCCGTCATGTGGAACTTCGACGCCTTCGGCGCCGAGTCGCAGCGCGCGTACAAGAACGTGCCCCTGTACCTGTCCAGCAGGGGCTACGGCGTGCTGGTCGACAGCGGCGCGCCGGCGGAGTTCGACGTGTGCCAGTCCACGCACAGCGTCGTGCAGATCCTCGTGCCCGACGACGTCCTCGACTACTACGTGCTGGCTGGGCCGACCCCGTCCGAGGTGCTCGACCGCTACGACCGGCTGACCTGCCGCCCGGCGCTGCCGCCGAAGTGGGCGTTCGGCACGTGGATCTCGTCCGGGTTCTTCGTGGACAGCCAGGAGCGGGTGCTGGCCAGGGCGCGAACGATCAGGGAGAGGGGCATCCCGTGCGACGTGCTCCATCTCGACACGTACTGGCAGAAAGAGGGACACTGGTCGGACCTTCGCTGGGACCCGGAGACCTTCCCGGACCCGGAGGGGATGCTGGCCGAGCTGGATGGGATGGGGTTCAAGGTCTGCCTCTGGATGAACCCGTACGTCTCTCACCTCAGCCCCGCCTTCCTCGAAGCCGCCGAAGCCGGATATTTCCTGAAAACGGCGGGTGGGGAGGCGTACGTCGCCGACTGCTGGCACGGCTCGTTCCCGCCCTGCGGCATCGTCGACTTCACCAACCCCGAGGCCGTCGCCTGGTTCCAGGGCCTGCTGCGCCCGCTCCTGCGCCAGGGCGTCCAGGCGTTCAAGACCGACTTCGCCGAGGGTGTGCCGCACGACGCCGTCGCCGCCAACGGCATGACGGGCACCGACCTGCACAACGTCTACACGCTGCTGTTCAACGACGCCGTCGCCGAGGTCACCCGCGAGGTCCACGGCCACACCCTGGTCTGGGCGCGCTCGTCGTTCCTCGGCGGCCAGCGGCACAGCGCCCAGTGGGGAGGCGACACCTACACCAGCTACGCGGCCATGGGCAGCACCCTGCGCGGCGGGCTCGCGCACGGCCTGTCGGGCGTGCCGTTCTGGAGCCACGACGCGGGCGGCTTCACCGGCCGCCCCACCGACGACCTGTACGTGCGCTGGACCCAGTTCGGCGCCCTGTCGCCGCTGCTGCGCCTGCACGGCACCACCAGCCGCGAGCCGTGGGAGTTCCCCGCCGTCGAGGGGCTGGCCGTCGAGGCGCTGCGGCTGCGCTACCGGCTCATGCCGTACCTCTACTCGGCGGCCGTCGAGGCGGCCAGGACCGGCGCCCCCATGATGCGCGCCCTGTGCGTGGACCATCCGGACGACCCGGTCGCCTGGCAGGCCGACCTGGAGTACCTGCTGGGGCGCGACCTGCTCGTCGCCCCCATGACCTCCCCGGACGGCACGCGCCAGGTCTACCTGCCGCGCGGAGAGTGGGTCGACTACTGGACCGGCGAGGTGCTGGCCGGACCCCGCTACGTGCAGATCGCCAAGCCGCTGGAGCAGGTCCCGCTGTTCGTCCGGCACGGCGCGCTCCTGCCGGTCACCGCCCCCGGTGACACGGTGGACACGCCGGCCGAGCTCGCGCTGCTCGCCTTCGGGGGCGGCGACAGCCGTACAGAGATCCACGACACCGATGGCGAGACCGTCGTCGTGGCCACCCGGGACGGCGACACGCTGCGCGTGGCCGTCACCGGACCGAAACGGATCACCACGGTCGAGTTCGCCCCGGTGGCGGGCGCGCCCGGCCGGGCCGTCATCACTCAGGAGAACGCATGAACAAGTCGATGGGCGTCGCGGTGCTGGCCGCCGTGGCGCTGACGCTGGCGGCCTGCGGGTCCGGCGGCTCTGGCGACGCGGGCGACGGCGGCAAGACCGCCGCGAGCGGCCAGCCGCGCGTGCTCAAGCTCTGGCACTACGAGACGGCCGACAGCGCCATGGGCAAGGCGTGGGCCGAGGCGGTCAAGCGGTTCGAGGCCGCGCACCCCGGCGTGACGGTGAAGTTCGAGGAGAAGGGCTTCGAGCAGATCCAGAAGACCGCGAGCATGGTGCTCAACTCCGACGAGGCGCCCGACATCATGGAGTACAACAAGGGCAACGCCACCGCCGGCCTGCTGTCCAAGCAGGGCCTGCTCGCCGACCTGAGCGAGCAGGCCACCAAGCGCGGCTGGGACAAGCTGCTGCCCGGCGGCCTCCAGGTGACCGCGAAGTACGACGATCGGGGCGTCATGGGCTCCGGCAAGTGGTACGGCGTGCCCAACTACGGCGAGTTCGTCATGGTCTATTACAACAAGGAGCTGTTCGACAAGCACGGCGTCAAGGTGCCGACGACGTTCGACGAGCTCACGGCGGCCCTCGACACGTTCGTCAAGGCCAAGGTGACGCCCATCGCCACGGCCGGCGCCGAGTACCCCGCCCAGCAGATCTTCTACCAGCTCGCCCTCAGCAAGGCGCAGCGGCCGTGGGTGGACGCCTTCCAGTCGTACAAGGGCAAGGTGGACTTCCACGGGCCCGAGTTCACCTACGGCGCGCAGACCCTGGCCGACTGGGTCAAGAAGGGCTACCTCGACAAGAACTCGGCCGGGCTCAAAGCCGAGGACATGGGCGTGGCCTTCATGAAGGGCACGTACCCCATGATGATCAGCGGAAGCTGGTGGTACGGCCGGTTCGCCTCCGAGATCAAGAAGTTCGAGTGGGGCCACTTCCTGTTCCCCGGCGCCACCATGTCGCCCGGCTCCAGCGGCAACGTGTGGGTCGTCCCCGAGAAGTCGGAGAACAAGGACCTCGCCTACGACTTCATCGACATCACGATGAGCAAGGACATCCAGAACCTGATGGGCAACTCCGGCGGCGTCCCCGTCGCGGCCGACCCGGCCGCGATCACCGACCCGAAGAGCAAGGAGCTGATCGAGAGCTTCAACAAGCTCACCACCGCCGACGGCCTGGCCTTCTACCCCGACTGGCCCGCGCCCGGCTACTACGACGTGATGGTGGCGGGCGTCCAGAACCTCATCAACGGCAGCAAGACGCCGGCCCAGGTGCTGGACGAGGTCGCCAAGCCGTACGAGGACAACCTCGCCGACATCGGCAACTAGATGAGGGCTCGCACCAAGGGCTACTGGTGGTATCTGGCCCCCAGCCTGGTCCTGTTCCTCGCCGTGATCGTGGCGCCGTTCCTCATGAACGTCGCCACGAGCTTCACCCGCTGGTCGGGCGTCGGCACGCCGCGCTGGGTGGGGCTGGACAACTACACCCGGCTGCTGGACGACGAGCGCTTCTGGCAGTCGTTCCAGCACAACGTCGGCCTCATCGTGGCCATGGCGATCGTGCCCACCGCGCTCGGCCTGCTCCTCGCGGCCGTCCTGTTCGACTACATCGGCCGCAAATTCGGCACCCGCACGGCCGCCGCGCTGCGGGCGATGTACTACCTGCCGCAGGTGCTGCCCGTGGCGGTGGCCGGCGTCGTGTGGGGATGGATGCTGCACCCGTCGTACGGCGCCGTGAACCAGATCTTCGGCCTCAAGCTGAACTGGCTCGGCGACCCCGATCTCGCGCTGGCCACGGTCATGGCGGTCATGGTGTGGTTCCAGCTCGGCTACCCCGTGGTCATCTTCATGGCCGGGCTCCAGCGGGTGGACCCGGCGCTGCACGAGGCGGCCGAGATCGACGGGGCGTCGTGGTGGCGCAGGTTCTGGCACATCACGATCCCGCAGATCCGGCCGGAGACGTTCGTGGTGCTGCTGACCTGCACGATCGCGGCGCTCAAGGTGTTCGGACCGATCTACGTGCTCACGCGCGGCGGGCCCGGCAACGCCACGATGGTGCCGTCGTACTTCTCGTACCTGAGCTTCTTCCAGAAGAGCAACGTCGGGTACGGCTCGGCCATCGCCACGGTGCTCGCCCTGATCATCATCGTGGTGACGTTCCTGTTCCTGCGCGTGCAGGAGCGTGAGTCATGAGGGCGGGGCCGGGCCGATGGGCCGTGCTGGCGGCGCTGGTCGTGCTGGCCGCGGTGATGCTGTTCCCGTTCCTCGTCGTGGCGGTCAACGCGGTCAAGTCGCCGGCGGAGTACGGCGCCGAGGGTCCGCTGAGCCTGCCGGGCGAGCTGTACCTCCAGGGCATCGCCGACTTCTGGAAGCGCGTCGACTTCGGCGGCAAGCTGTGGAACAGCCTCGTCATCAGCGGTTCGGTGGCGGTGCTCGCGGTCGTGCTCTCGGTGCTCAACGCCTACGCGCTGGGCATCGGCCGGGTACGCGGCCGGCTGTGGATCCTCGCGCTGTTCCTCGTGGCCAACACGCTGCCGCAGGAGGCGCTGGCCTATCCCCTCTACTACCTGTCGAAGGAGGTGGGCCTCTACGACACCAAACTCTCGGTGATCATCGTGTTCACCGCGATCCAGGCCGCGTTCGGCACCTACCTGCTCAGCGCCGTCCTCGGGCAGTTCCCCAAGGAGATCCTGGAGGCGGCGGCCATCGACGGCGCGGGCCGCTTCCGCGCCCTGTGGCGGATCGTGGTGCCCATCAGCCGTCCCACCATCAACGTCCTGCTGATCTTCTTCTTCATCTGGACGTGGAACGAGTTCTTCCTGCCGCTGATCTTCCTCATCTCCAACGACAACCAGACGGTGCCCGTCGCCCTCGGAGTTCTGCAGGGCGAGAAGTACATGGACGCCACCATGTCCAGCGCCTCGGCGCTGCTCGGCATCGTCCCGGCGGTCGCGTTCTTCCTGATCTTCCAACGCACGCTCACCCGAGGCGTCGCCGTCGGCGCCGTCAAGTGATACCCCCGCTCTGGAGCCCCCATGCCCCGACGTTTAAGCCGTACGCCGCTCCTTGCCGCCCTGGCGCTGGCGGCATCGTTCCTGGCCGCGCCCGCGCAGGCGGCCGAGGAGCCGCCCTTCCGTGATCCCGCCCTGCCGCCGGCGCAGCGGATCGACGACCTGCTCGGCCGGCTCACACTGCCCGAGAAGCTGGGCCTGCTGCACCAGTCGCAGCAGGCGATCCCGCGCCTCGGCATCCCCTACCACAAGAACGGCACCGAGGCGCTGCACGGCGTCGCCTGGTCCAACGACCTCGACGACGGCTGGAAGACCAAGTCCGCGAACGGCACGGTCTTCCCACAGGCCGTCGGGCTTGCCAGCACGTGGGACCCGGAGCTGATCAAGCGGGTCGGCGTGGCCGTGGGCGACGAGGCGCGCGGCTACAACGCCGTCAACCCGACCCTGTGGGGTCTCCAGTTGTGGGCGCCGGTGGTGGACCTCCTGCGCGACCCTCGGGCCGGGCGCAACGAGGAGGGCTACTCCGAGGACCCGCTGCTGACCGGCGCCATCTCCACCGCCTACGGCAAGGGTTTGCAGGGTGACGACCCCTTCTACCTGAAGACCGCGCCGGTGCTGAAGCACTACCTCGCCTACAACAACGAGACCAACCGCAGTCTTACCTCCTCCAACCTGACGCCCAAACTGAAGCACGAGTACTACGAGAAGGCGTTCCGGGCCGCGATCTCGGCCGACGCCGCGACCGGCGTGATGGCCTCCTACAACCTGGTCAACGGCCGGCCCAACCACGTCAACTCCGACCTGGACGAGGTCGTCCGGTCGTGGACGGACAAGACGCTCTACAACGTCAGCGACGCCTGGGGCCCGCACGCGCTGACCGACGTGGAGAAGTACTACGACGACAAGGCCGAGGCCTTCGCCGCGGTGCTCAAGGCCGGCCTCGACAGCTTCACCGTGGACGACAGCAACTCGGGGCCGACGGCGCAGCTCCTGACGGCCGCCCTGGAGCGCGGCCTCATCACGCAGGCCGACGTGGACGACGCCGTACGGCACGTGTTGTCCATCAGGCTGCGGCTCGGCCACTTCGACCCGGACGGCGGGCCGTACAAGAAGATCACCAAGGATGTGATCAACAGCCCCGAGCACCAGCGGCTCAACCGGGAGACCGCCGGCAAGGCGGCCGTGCTCCTGCGCAACTCCGGCCTGCTGCCGCTGGCCGGACCGAAGAGCGCCGCCGTCGTCGGACCGCTGGCCGACCGCCTGTACCCCGACTTCTACGGCGGCCAGATGCCCTACCAGGTGACCCCGCTCGACGGGATCAAGGAGCGCGTCCCCGGCGTCACCGGCGGCGCAGGACTGGAGCGGATCGCGCTCAAGCACCTCGGCTCCGGCAAGTACCTCACCGCCACCGGCTCAGGCCCGAACGACAACGTCGCACTCACCGACACCGCCCCCACCCCCGCCTCCCAGTGGGATCTGACCGACTGGACCGGCGGCGTCTCCACGCTGCGCAACGCGGGCAACGGCAAGCTCCTCGGCGGCGACTCGCGCTCCCTCGACACCGACGACGCCGAGCCCAACGGCTGGTACGTCCAGCAGCAGTTCGCGCTGGAGAAGCAGGCCGACGGCTCCTACCTGGTCCGCTACGCCGGCTACGAGAGCATGGAGAGCTGGTACGGCCTGCCCGACCCGTACGTGACCGTGAACGCCGACGGCACGCCCGGCCTGGCCCCCAAGGCGCAGGCGGCCCGCTTCGCCAAGGAGGTCGTCTCCGACGGCGTCGCTGCGGCGGCCGAGCAGGCCCGCAAGGCGGAGGTGGCGGTCGTGGTGGTCGGCAGCCACCCGTTCGTGGCGGCCCGCGAGGTCCACGACCGCGACAACCTCCAGCTCGGCGAGGGGCAGCGGCGGCTGATCGAGGCCGTGAGCAAGGCCAACCCGAAGACCGTGGTCGTGCTGGAGACCAGCTACCCGGTCATCGTGGACGCCCCGACCCTGCTGTGGACCACCCACGCCGGCGCCGAGACCGGCCACGCGGTCGCCGACGTGCTCTTCGGCGACGTCAACCCGGCCGGGCGGCTCACCCAGACGTGGTACGCCACCGACAAGCTGCCGAGCATCCACGACTACGACCTGGTCAAGACCGGCATGACGTACCTGTACCACCAGGACAGGCCGCTCTACGCCTTCGGTCACGGCCTCAGCTACACGACCTTCGGCTACCAGGGCCTGCGCGTCCACGGCCAGCAGGTCAGCGTCAAGGTCACCAACACCGGCAAGGTGAAGGGCGAGGAGGTCGTCCAGCTCTACACCCACCAGCAGCGCTCCCGCTTCCAGCAGCCGGTCAAGCAGCTGCGCGGCTTCCAGCGGATCGCGCTGGACCCCGGCCAGAGCAGGACCGTGACGTTCCCGCTGAAGCGGTCGGACCTGGCCGTGTGGGACCACACGCGGGGCAAGTGGGTCGTGGAGGCGGCCACGCACGACGTGCTCGTGGGCTCCTCCTCCGACCAGGTCCGGGCCCGGGCGACGCTCCAGGTGGCCGGCGAGACCGTCCCGGTGCGCGACCTCACCAAGGCCACGCGCGCCATGGACTTCGACGGCTACTCCGGCGTGGAGTTCGCCGACGAGTCCAAGGTCCGCGGCGACGTCGTGGCCGGGTCGGCGGGCGACTGGATCTCCTTCACGGGCGCCTCGTGGGGCTCCCGCCTCACGGCGGGCGTCGCCTCGGTCGGCGGCGGCTCGGTCGAGCTGCGGCTCGGCTCGCCCACCGGCGCGCTGCTCGGCACCGCCCAGGTGCCGGCGACCGGCGGCGTCTACCAGTACGGCACGGCGAGCGCCACCGTGAAGCCCGGCAGGGGCGACCTGTACGTCGTCTTCAAGGGAGACCTGCGGCTCAAGGACCTGCGGCTCAGCCGGTGATTGGTTGCTAGTTCAAACTATTGACCTGACGTGAGACGTGTGTGAGCCTCGAGGTCGAGGCTCACATGCGCGAAGGCGAGGCGACGGTCAGGGTCCCCGAGACCTGGTCGTGCATGGAGGCCATCCGGGCGGGCGGCACCTTTGGGCACGCATGCCCGGAAAGGGTTACCCCCCATGTCGAGACGGTTGTTCAGCACGCTCCTGGCCGTCGCCGTCGCCCTCGCGGCGGTCGTCGTCAGGATGGCGCCGGTCTCCGCCGTCGCCGCCGATCCCTACGCGTTCAAGAACGTCAGGATCGACGGCGGCGGCTTCGTCCCCGGCATCGTCTTCAACCCCACCGAGCGCAACCTCGTCTACGCCCGCACCGACATCGGCGGCGCCTACCGCTGGAACCAGTCCACCAGGTCCTGGACCCCGCTGCTCGACTGGGCCGGCTGGGACAAGTGGGGCTACAACGGCGTGATCAGCCTCGCCACCGACCCGGTGGACACCAACCGCGTGTACGTCGCGGCCGGCATGTACACCAACTCCTGGGACCCGAACAACGGCGCGGTCCTGCGCTCCGGCGACAAGGGCGCGACCTGGCAGGCGACCGCGCTGCCGTTCAAGCTCGGCGGCAACATGCCGGGCCGCGGCATGGGCGAGGCGCTGGCCGTCGACCCGAACAAGAACAGCGTCCTCTACCTCGGCACCCCCAACGGCAACGGCCTGTGGCGCAGCACCGACTACGGCGTCACCTGGGCCAAGGTGACGAGCTTCCCCAACGCCGGCAACTACGCCCAGGACCCGAGCGACCCCAACGGCTACCTGAGCCACAGGCCGGGCGTGGTCTGGGTGACCTACGACCCGCGCTCGTCCGCCAAGGGCACCGCCACCAAGACGATCTACGTGGGCGTCGCCGACAAGGACAACAGCGTCTACCGCACCACCGACGCGGGCGTCACCTGGTCGCGCGTGGCCGGCCAGCCGACCGGCCATCTCGCCCACAAGGGCGTGCTGGACACCGCCAACGGCTACCTCTACATCGCGACGAGCGACACCGGCGGCCCGTACGACGGAGCCAAGGGCGACGTGTGGCGCTACGCCACCGCGACCGGCGCCTGGACCCGGATCAGCCCCATCCCGTCGTCCAGCTCCGACGACTACTTCGGCTACAGCGGCCTGACCGTCGACCGGCAGAAGCCGGGCACGATCATGGTGGCCACGCAGATCTCCTGGTGGCCGGACGTGATCTTCTTCCGGTCCACCGACTTCGGCGCGACCTGGACCCGCGTGTGGGACTGGACCTCGTACCCGAACCGCAGCTTCCGCTACAAGCAGGACATCTCGGAGAACCCGTGGCTGACGTTCGGCGCCAATCCGCAGCCCCCTGAGGTCACGCCCAAGCTCGGCTGGATGACCGAGTCGCTGGAGATCGACCCGTTCGACTCCAACCGCATGATGTACGGCACCGGAGCCACGGTCTACGGCACCGAGGACCTCACCAAGTGGGACTCGGGCACCCAGTTCACCATCAAGCCCATGGCCAAGGGCCTGGAGGAGACGGCGGTCCTGGACCTGATCAGCCCGCCGAGCGGCGCGCCCCTGGTCAGTGCCCTCGGCGACGTCGGCGGCTTCCGCCACACGAACCTGGACGCCGTGCCGTCGATGATGTTCACCTCGCCCGTCTTCACCTCGACCACCAGCCTGGACTACGCGGAGAAGTCGCCGTCGATCATGGTCCGGGCCGGCAGCTTCACGGACTCCGACCGTCCGAACGACAGCCACGTGGCCTTCTCCACGGACGGCGGCGCCAACTGGTTCCAGGGCACGGAGCCGGGCGGCATCGACGAGGGCGGCACCGTGGCCGCCGCGGCCGACGGCTCCCGCTTCGTGTGGGCGCCCAAGGGCGTCACGCCCGTCTTCTCGGTGGGTTACGGCAACTCCTGGCAGCAGGTCCAGGGCCTGCCGACCGGGGCGATCGTCGAGTCGGACCGGGTCAACCCGATGACCTTCTACGGCTACAGCGGCGGACGCCTGTACGTCAGCACCAACGGCGGCGCCACCTTCACCGCCTCGGCCGCGACCGGCCTGCCCTCCACCGGCACCGTGCACCTCAAGGCGCTGCCGGGCAAGGAGGGCGACGTGTGGCTGGCCGGCGAGACGGGCCTGTTCCACTCCACGAACGGCGGCTCGTCGTTCACCCGGCTCGGCAACGTGACGAGCGCGGTGAACGTCGGCTTCGGCAAGGCGGCCCCCGGGCAGAGCTACCCGGCGGTGTTCGCCGTGGCCACGATCGACGGTGTCGCCGGGCTCTTCAGGTCCGACGACGCGGGAGCCGGCTGGGTGCGGATCAACGACGACAAGCACCAGTACGGCAACATGGGCGAGGCGCTGACCGGCGACCCGCGGATCTACGGCCGGGTCTACCTCGGCACCAACGGCCGCGGCATCATCTACGGCGACCGCACCGGCCCGACGCCCACGGTGACGCCCACAGTGACGCCCACAGTGACGCCCACAGTGACGCCAACGGTCACGCCCACGGTGACGCCGACCGCCACCCCCACCGTCACCCCGACCGTCACGCCGACCACGGGGAAGGCGTGCGTGGCCACGTACACCGTCGGCAACCACTGGCCGGGCGGCTTCGGGGCCGAGGTCACCGTCAGGAACATCGGCTCGTCGGCCACCACCGGCTGGAAGGTCACCTGGACGTACGGCGGCGACCAGAAGATCAGCCAGTTGTGGAACGGCACCCTGAGCCAGTCCGGCGCCGCCGTCACCGTGACGAACGCCGGCTACAACGGCGCCCTCCAGACGAACGCGACCACCTCGTTCGGCTTCAACGCCTCCTTCACCGGCACCAACACCACCCCCGCGGTGTCCTGCACGGCATCGTGACCTGAGCGAGGGCTGGCCGGGGAGACCCGGTCAGCCCTTGATCGCCCCGAGGAGCACGCCCTTGGTGAAGTGCCGCTGCACGAACGGGTAGACGAACAGCACCGGCACCAGCGCGATGACCACGATCGACATCTGGATCGCCAGGTTCGGCGGCAGGCTCTGCCCGGCCGCCACCGCGTCGGCGCTCTGTCCCGCGAACATCGACTGGCCCTGGTAGACGTACTGCCGCAGCACGAGCTGGAGCGGCCACTTGGCCGTGTCGTTCAGGTACAGCACGGCGTCGAAGAACGCGTTCCAGTACCCGACGGCGTACAGCAGGCCGATCACCGCGATCACGCCCCGCGACATCGGCAGGACGATCCGCCGCAGGATCGTGAACTCGCTCGCCCCGTCGACGCGCGCGCTGTCGGTGACCTCGCCCGGGATGCTCATGAAGAACGCCCGCATCACCACCAGGTTGAAGGCCGTGACCGCCACCGGCAGGATCAGCGACCAGTACGAGTCGATCAGCCCGAGCCCGCTCACCACCAGGTACTTCGGGATCAGCCCCGGCCCGAACAGGAACGTCAGCAGCACCAGGAACAGCAGCGGCCGGTGCAGCAGCGAGCCGGGCCGCGACAGCCCGTACGCGGCGAGCGTGGTGACGGTCAGGCTGATGAGCGTGCCCACGGCGGTCACGCCCAGGCTCACCAGCACGGCCCGCGTCACCACGCCGCCCGCGAACAGCTCCCTGTAGGCGCCGAGCGACATCTCGCCCGGCACGGTGACCAGCCCGCCCGCCCGGGTGACCGCCTCCTGCGTCGACAGGCTGGTCACCACCACCATGTACACGGGGAAGACGACGGCGACGACGATCGCGGTCAGCACGACCGCCTTGCCCGTGCGCCCGATCAGGGAGGGCCGCTCCGCCCAGGATGCCGCGTTCATGATCTCTTGTAGATCCCCTGCTCGCCGAACCGGTGGGCGACCTTGTTGGCCACCAGGATGAGGATGAGCCCGACCACGCCCTTGACCAGGCCCGCCGCCGCGCCGTAGCTCCACTCGCCGGTCAGCAGCGTGCGCCAGTAGACGAACGTGTCGAGCACCTCGGCGGCGTCGCGGCCGACCGCGTCGCGCTGGATGAAGAACTGCTCGAAGCCGACGTTGAGCGCGTCGCCCAGCCGCAGGATGAGCAGCAGGATGACGACCGGCCGCAGGCCGGGCAGCGTGACGTGCCACAGGCGCCGCCAGCGGCCCGCGCCGTCCACGGCCGCGGCCTCGTGGAGGTTCTGGTCGATCGCGGCGAGCGCGGCCAGGAAGATGATCGCGCCCCAGCCGGCGTCCTTCCAGATGGTCTCGCCGGTCACCAGCAGCAAGAACGTATCCGGATTTGTCATGATGTCGATGCCGGAGTAGCCGTGGTCGCGCAGGGTCTGCGACAGCAGTCCCGCCCCGCCGAACATCTGCTGGAACAGCGTCACGACCAGCACCCACGAGAAGAAGTGCGGCATGTAGACGACGCTCTGGATCAGCAGCCGCAGCCGGGGCCGGATCACGCTGTCCAGCAGCACCGCGAGCACGATCGGCACCGGGAAGTAGAAGACGAGCTGGAACGCGGTGATGGTGAGCGTGTTCAGCGTCGCGTCCCAGAAGCTCGCGTCCAGCATGAGCCACTGGAAGTTCGCGATCCCCACCCACGGGCTGTCCTTGACGCCCACGTACGGCGAGTAGTCCTGGAAGGCGATCACGTTGCCGAGCAGCGGCACGTAGTGGAAGACGAGCAGCAGCCCGATCGCCGGGACCGTCATCAGCAGGAGCTGCCAGTCGCGCCGCAGCCGGGCCCTCAGTCCCGCCGGCCGGGCCTTGCCCGTGCCGGCCGGTCGCGTGGTGTCCGGGGCGGCGGGCGCGGTCAGGTCACCCGCCGCCCCGGAGTCTACGGAGCGGTCAAGCACGGCCGTTGTCCCGCAGAACCTTCAGGTAGAACGCGCGGGCCTCGTCGCCGCCGTCGCGCCGCCACTCGGCCGCGATCTGCTTGGCGTCGCCGACGGGCCGTCGGCCGCGCATGATGTCGGTGAACTTGTCCTCCGTCGGCACCTGCAGACCCGCGTACTTGCCGGGCCGCTGGATCCTGATCCCGTCGAACGGGGTCTTCTCGATGTACGGGAACGTGGCGTTCTGCCAGGCCAGGTTGGCCTTGGTGGCGTCGGGGAACGGCCAGTCCACGTACAGCGGCCGGCCACCGAGGAAGCCGTAGGTGTAGGCGACCTCCTTGCTGCCGAGGTCGGTGGGCTTGGGCACGCCGTCGGAGCCGAGCGTGAAGTGCTTGCCCTTGACGCCGTAGTTGGACAGCTCGTACTCCTTGGTGCCGTACGGCGCCGCGCACCAGTTGAGGATCGACAGCAGCTCCTCCACCTGGGCCTTGGGCGTGCCCTTCCGGATGAAGGTGAACAGTCCCGCCGCCATGTTGTGGTACATGATCGGCGTGCCGCCGTCGTGGGAGAAGACGGGGAAGACGCCCAGCGCGAAGCCGGGGTTCTTCGGCCGGTGCTGCTGGAGCAGCTCCTTCCAGCCGCCGAGGCCGTCGCGGTAGATCAGGATCTGGCCGGCGCCGATCAGCTCCTTCTCGTTGGCGCCCTTGCTGCTGGTCACGCTCGGGTGGATGAGCTCCTCGGCGAACAGCTTGCGCATCCACTCCAGCATGAGCTCCCACTCGGGGGTCTCGTACTTGTGGACCAGCTTGCCGCCCTCGTAGCGCCACTCCTGCGGCACCTTGAAGATCGGCCAGGCCATCTCGTGGATGTCGCCGAACGCCCACCGCTTGGCCTTGGCGTCGGTGATCTCCTTGCCGAGCTGGTAGAGCTCGTCGGCGGTCTTGGGGTTCTGGTTCCAGCCGTTCTTGTCGAACAGGTCCTTGCGGTAGAGCAGCCCGTACGGGAACGGCTCGGTGGGGTAGGGCACCGCCATGAGCTTGCCGTTCCAGACCGACCACTCCCAGGCGGCCGTGGGCAGGTTGGCGAGCAGCGGGTACGCCTTCGCCTTGTCGCCCTGGAGGTACGGCGTGAGGTCCTCGAAGGCCTGGTCGACGGCCTTGTTGAAGTCGGCCATCTTGTCGATCTCCCAGTTGGGGATGCACATGAGGTCCGGGATGTCGCGGGCCGCCAGGCGGGCGATGGCCTTGTCGGCGTACGTCACGCCGTCGGTGATCTGGAACTCCAGGGTGGCGCCGATGTCGGCGTTGACCGCCTGGAAGTAGGAGTTGCTCGCCAGGCCGGGCGGCGGCGGGCCCCAGAGCGGGGTCATGGCCTTGTAGCTGCCGCCCTTGCCGGCCTTCTGTGTGAGCGCGGGGACGGGGTTGGCCGGGTAAGAGCTGAACCCGCCGCTGATGTCCGGGACGCCGGGGAGAGTGGACTTCGTGCCGGGCAGGTCGGGCCTGACCGCCTCGAAGGGGACGTACGTCGGCACGAGGGCCTTGAGCTTGTCGCCGGCGGCGGCGGTGGCGCCGCCGGTGCCGGGCCGTGGGGTGCTGGGCGGGCTGCAGGCCGACAGCACGCCGGCCGCCGCCGTGAGTCCCACGAGTCCGAGGAACCCGCGCCGGGTGGATGCCTGAGTGGAAGGCCGAGCGGTCGAAGCGCCTTGAGGGGGAGGTGTCACGGCGCGCTCCTTCGCCTGTTCGGGGGTTGTCGAGGCAGGTGATGTCGCGGTTAGAATTAGTTCGTCTTCCGACCAAACAAATTAGTGGAGTGTGACTTCGGCCACAAGGGAGCGCCCGGGTCACAGGTTGGTGAAGGGCGCGTGCGATGCGGCATGCTGGGGACACCTCCTTGGCGGGAACGGGGCTTCATTGATCACATCCACGACCGGTCCGCAGCCGGCCGACTTCGCCGATGTGCGCGCCACCAACCTCGCGGTGGTGCTGCGCTTCGTGCGCGAGCACGCGCCGTGCTCGCGCGCCGACATCGCGGCCTCGACGGGGCTGAACAAGGCGACCGTCTCCAGCCTCGTCGCCGACCTCATCGACCGCCGGCTGGTGCGCGAGACCGGCCTCACCGAGAACCGGGTCGGCCGCCCGGCCACGATGCTCGTCCTCGACGGCTCGCCGTACGCGGCCATCGGCGTGGAGATCAACGTGGACCACGTCTCCGCCGTCGCCACCGGCCTCGCGGGGGAGCGGCTGCTCACCTGGCGGCGCGCCTTCTCCACCGGCGAGTCGGCCGGCCAGGACGTGGCCGCCGTCGCCGCCATCGTCCGGCGCGTCGTCGGCCGCATGGCCCGCGACGAGCGGCAGGTGCTCGGGCTGGCCGTGGCCGTGCCCGGCCTGGTCGACGTGCAGGGCGTCGTGCGCATCGCGCCGAACCTCGGCTGGCGCGACGCCGACATCGGCGGCGACCTGGCCAAGGCGCTGCGCGACCCCGGCTTCACCGTCCAGGTCGACAACGACGCCAACCTCGCCGCGCTGGCCGAGCAGCGCTTCGGCGTCCGCGCCGGGGCCGCCGACCTCGTCTACCTGACCGGCGAGATCGGCGTGGGCGCCGGCATCATCCTCGACGGGCGGCTGCGGCGCGGCGCCCTCGGCTACAGCGGGGAGATCGGCCACGTGCAGCTCGACCCCGACGGGCCCGCGTGCCGCTGCGGGCGGCGCGGCTGCCTGGAGGCCGTGGCCGGCATCGGCGCCATCCTGCGGCGCGACGTGCCGCTGGGCGAGATCCCGATCGAGATCGAGGACACCGTGCGCGCCGCCCGCGCCGGCGACCCCGCCGTCCTGGCCGTCCTCGACGCCGCCGGCCGCAGTCTCGGCCGGGGCGTCTCCGTGCTGGCCAACCTGCTCAACCCGCAGGTCGTCGTCCTGGGCGGCTACTACGTGCCGCTCGCGCCCTGGCTGCTGCCGGCGGTGCGGGAGGAGGTGTCGGGCCGGGCGATCGCGCCGGGGGGAGGGGGCTGCGAGGTCGTGGCCTCGACCCTGGGCCTCGACGCGGCGGCGCTGGGAGGGGCGGCGCGGGTGCTCGACTCGGTCGACTCGGGCCGGCTCCCGGGGGGAATATCACGCGTTTCCTGACTTAGCTCTTGACCTCGCTCACCGGGACGGGCACCCTTCAGGGAACCCGCCGAAATCCTCGCGTAACTTCCAGGCCAACTGTCGAAGCGCTTCGACAGTCTCAGAATCTCAGAGGGATGGCCATGCCCGAACCGTTCCGCGCCCCGTCACAGGACCTCGCCCCCTCTCCCGAACCCTCGTCCTCGCCCGCCGCCTGCCAGGACCGCTACCTGGACCCGGGCGCGCCGCTCGCCGACCGGGTCGCCGACCTGCTGGGCAGGCTCACCCTCGACGAGAAGCTCGGCCTGCTGCACCAGTACCAGGCGCCGGTCGGGCGGCTCGGCGTCGGCCCGTTCCGCACCGGCACCGAGGCGCTGCACGGGCTCGCCTGGCTCGGACCCGCCACCGTCTTCCCCCAGGCCGTCGGCCTCGCCTCCACCTGGGACCCCGAGCTCGTCCGCCGGGTCGGCGAGGCCACGGGCGACGAGGTGCTCGCCTTCCACCACAAGGACCCGGCCGGCGCCGGCCGGAACGTCTGGGCGCCGGTGGTCAACCCGTTGCGCGACCCCCGCTGGGGACGCAACGAGGAGGGCTACTCCGAGGACCCCTGGCTGACCGGGATCATGGGCGAGGCGTATGCCCGCGGACTTCGTGGGAGCGATCCCACAGTGTTGCGCACGGCCCCCACGCTCAAGCACTTCCTCGCCTACAACAACGAGACCGACCGCTGCGTCACCTCCAGCAACCTGCCGCCGCGCGTGCTGCACGAGTACGAGCTGCCCGCCTTCCGTCCCGCCATCGAGAGCGGCGCGGCCGTCGCCGTCATGCCCTCGTACAACCTCGTCAACGGCCGGCCCGCCCACCTCAGCCCGCTGATCGAGCGCGTACTGCGCGCCTGGGCGCCCGGCGACCTCCTCGTGGTCAGCGACGCCTACGCCCCCGCCAACCTGACCGGCGTCCAGGGCTACCACGACACCCTGCCGCAGGCGTACGCGCACGCCGTCAAGGCTGGGCTCGACAGCTTCACCCAGGACGACGACCGGCCCGCCGCCACCCTCGGCCACCTGCGCGAGGCGCTGCGCCTCGGGCTGCTCACCGAGGCCGACGTGGACCGGGCCGTCCGGCACGCGCTGTCGATCCGGTTCCGGCTCGGCGAGTTCGACCCCGCCACGCCGTACGACGACGTCACCGAGGAGGTCGTCAACTGCCCCGCGCACCAGGACCTCGCCCGGGAGGCCGCGCGGCGCTCCATCGTGCTGCTGGCCAACGACGGGCTGCTGCCGCTCGGGCCCGTCACCGAGGTCACCAAGGTCGCGGTCATCGGGCAGCTCGGCGACACGCTCATGGAGGACTGGTACAGCGGCACGCTGCCGTACTCCGTCACCGCCCGCGCGGGGCTGGCCGAGCGGTGCGCGACCGTGTTCTGCGAGGCCGTGGACCGGGTGACGCTCACCGCCGAGACCGGGCCCGTGACCGCCGACCCGGCCGGCGGGCCGCTGAGCGCGGGACCGTCACATGGCTCCGCGGAGGACCTGGCGGACCGGCTGGACCTGTTCGACCTCTTCGACTGGGGTGGCGGCGCCTACGCGCTGCGGGCCGCCGCCACCGGCCGCTTCGTGTCGGTGGACGACGGGGTGCTCGTCAACGACCAGCCCGGGCCGAACGGCTGGGAGGTGCGCCAGACGTTCCGCGTCGAGGACCGGCCCCGCGGCCTGATCGCCCTGCGGCACATCGCCACCGGCTGCTACGTCGGCCGCGGCGACGACGGCGTGCTCCACCTCGTGGACGACGCCGACCGGGCCGTCTGGCTGGCCATGGAGGTCGTCAGGAGCGGCGCCGCGCGGGCGGCCGAGCTGGCCGCCGACGCGGACGTCGCCGTGGTCGTGGTCGGCGACCACCCCCTGGTCAACGGCCGCGAGACCGAGGACCGCACCAGCCTGGCCCTCGCCCCGGCCCAGGACGCCGTCGTGGCCGCCGTGCTCGCCGCCAACCCGCGTACCGTCATGGTCGTCAGCAGCGGCTACCCCCTCACCTGGACCACCCCGGACGTGCCCGCCGTGCTCTGGTCGGCCCACGGCGGCCAGGAGTACGGCCACGCGCTGGCCGAGGTGCTGTTCGGCGACGCCGACCCCGAGGGGCGGCTCACCCAGACGTGGTACCGCTCGGCCCAGGAGCTGCCCGACCTGCTCGACTACGACATCATCACCGCCGACGCCACGTACCTGTACTTCCGTGGCACGCCGCTCTTCCCGTTCGGGCACGGGCTCAGCTACACGACGTTCGAGTTCGCGGAGCTGGACGTCCGGCTCGCGGACGGGGTGGTGACGGCCGAGGTCACGGTCACCAACACCGGCGCCCGCGAGGGCGTCGAGGTCGTCCAGTTCTACACGCACCAGCGGCGCTCCCGCGTCAAGCAGCCGCTGCGCCGGCTGCGCGGCTTCGAGAAGGTGCGGCTCGGGCCCGGCGAGAGCCGCGTCGTCACGCTCCGGCTGCCGGTGGAGGAGCTGGCGTTCTGGGACGTGACGCGGGGCAGGTTCGTCGTGGAGAGCGCGCCGCACCAGGTCATGGTCGGCCGCAGCGCCACCGACCTGCGGCTGTGCGCCCGCTTCGAGGTGCCCGGCGAGACGATCCCGCCCCGCACCGGGCCGCTGCGGGCGATGGACCACGACGAGTACGACGCGGTCGCGTTCGTGGACGCCGACCCGGTGGCCGGCGAGGCCGTCCGGTCGGAGGCCGAGGGCGCGTGGATCGCCTTCCGGCAGGTGGACCTGGCGGGCGTCGCCTCGTGCGCGGTCACGGCCGGCTCGGCCGACGGCGGGATGATCACCCTGCGGCTCGGCGACCCGCTCCACGGGGAGGTGCTGGCCGCCTTTCCCGTGCCCCGCACCGGCCGCCACACGCTCCAGACCCTCACCCAGGACGTCGCCGGGTCGCTTGCGCGCTCCGGCGGGGTCCACGATGTTTATGTGGTGTTCGAGAACGACGGCGTCACGCTCGCCGACCTCACCTGGGGCCCCCGGCCACCCGGCGTACGGCGGGCGCAGGCGGCGCGGCAGCAGCTCCCCGTCACCCCGTCCAGCGGCGGAGCGGGCGCTTGAGCGGCCGCGCGGTCACCATCGCCGAGGTCGCCCGCCACGCCGGCGTCGCCGTCAGCACCGTCTCGTACGTGCTCAGCGGCAAGCGGACGATCTCGGCCGACACCCGCCGGCGCGTGCTCGACAGCATCAACACGCTCGGCTACCACCCTCACGCCGGGGCCCGCTCCCTGGCCAGCAAGCGGTCCAACGTGATCGCCCTTGTGCTGCCCCTGCGGGCCGGCATGCACGTGCCGGTGCTCATGCGCTTCGCCACCGCCGTGGTGACCGCCGCGCGCCGCTTCGACCACGACGTACTGCTGCTGACCGCCGACGAGGGCCCCGAAGGCATCCGGCGGGTGGCGGCCAGCGCGCTCGTGGACGCCCTCGTCCTCATGGACGTCGAACTGCACGACCGCCGCGTACCCCTGCTGCGTGAGCTCGCCGAGCCGAGCGTGCTCATCGGCTTCCCCGCCGAGCCCGCCGGCCTCACCTGCGTCGACCTGGACTTCGCCGCCGCCGGCGCCCGCTGCGTCGCCCACCTCGCCGAGCGCGGACACCGGCAGGTCGCCCTGCTGGGCGCCCCGGCCGTGGTGTACGAGCGGGAGACGGGCTTCGCCCGCCGTACGAGGGAGGGCTTCACGGCGGCGGTCGCGGCGCACGGGCTGGACGGGGTGGCGCTGCCGTGCGAGGAGACGTTCGACGAGGTCCACACGACGATCACCGGCCTGCTCGCCTCCCGCCCGGGGCTGTCGGGCCTGGTCGTCCACAACGAGGCGGCCGTCAACCACGTCCTCGGCTCCCTGCGCCAGCTCGGCCGCCGGGTGCCGGAGGACGTCGCCGTGGTGGCCATCTGCCCGGACGACGTGGCCGAACGCGCGGGGCCGCCGCTCACGTCGGTGCTGATCCCGGCGGAGGAGGTGGGGCGGGAGGCGGTACGACTGGTGATGCGGAAGCTGGAGGGCCGGGAGGTCCCGGACGCCACCCTCCTCCCACCCCACCTGGCCATCCGCGCCAGCACCTAGCGGGCGTGCCAGGAGCATGGTCCCTCGAAGGGGCGCGCTCCGCGCGAGTGCCCTTCGGGGCTGTCCTCCCCAGGGGCCTGCCGGCCCCTTCGACCCCGGCCCCTGCCCGTCGGGACGGTTGACCCGGATACCAGGTGCTGCACGGGAGGGCGGAGACTGTCCGCTTCCTCTCAAGCGCTTTCCTGGCCTCCACCCCGCTCTCCACCCTTCGGAGGTGCCGCTCCACCCCGCCCCGTCCCTACCGTCCAAGCCATGGACAAACGCTCCGGACAGTCGGGCCGTTTCTGGCTCGACGTGCTGCACCGGCTCCTGGACGCCAATGGGGGAAAGATGAACGGCAAGTTCCTGCTCGCGGTCGTGGTCGTGGCTCTGCTGGTCGTCGTGGGCTTCGTGGCCTTCCGGCTTATCTTGGTGGACATGATTCTGACCTTGAAAGACTCGCGCTAGGAGATGCGGGAGGTATGGGGCCGGGCGGTACGGCTGCTGGCGGCCGACGACCCGGAGACCGGCCGCCTGGTGAGGTTGCTGATCACCCTGGTCCTCGCCTGGTCGCTCGCCACCACGTCGCCCGAGCGCGTACCCGCCCTGGAGTGGGTGGCGCTCGGCGCGTCGATGGCGTGCTGGCTGGCCTTCGTCGTGCTCGACGGCCGGTTCCCGCGCATGGCCGTGGCCCTGCTCGGAGCCGGTTCGGTGGTGGCGGCGCTGGTGTCGGGATCGGGTGAGGCGGCGCCCCCGGTGTTCGTGTTCGCGATGCTGCTGCTGTTCGCGGCGCACGTGACGCCGGGCATGGGGGCGATCGTCGCGGTCACGGCGGCCGACATGGCGGTCATGGCCGGCAGCATGGTGTGGTGGGGGCAGCCGCGTTCGGCGATCGTGGCCCGCGGGGCGGTCGTGGTGTGCACGGTGCTGTTCGCGTTGCACCGGCGCCAGTACCGCCGCGCCCAGCAGGACCGGGCGAGGGCCATGGCGCTCGACGAGCGGGCCCGCATCGCCAGGGAGCTCCACGACGTGCTCGCCCACTCCCTCGGAGCCCTGGGGGTGCAGCTGGAGGTCGCCGAGGCCATGCTCGCCGAGCGGGGCGACGTGGAGGGGGCCGTGGCGCGTATCCGCAGGTCGAAGGCCCTGGCCAGGGAAGGGCTGGTCGAGGCGCGCTCGGCGGTGGCGGCCCTGCGCGAGGACGTGCCGCCGCTGCCCGACGCGCTGAGCCTGATGGTCGCCGAGCACCGCAGGGACCACGACGCGGTCGCAGACCTGCGCACCACGGGCACGCGGCGGCCGATCACCCCTGCGGCGGAGGTCTGCCTGCTGCGTACGGCCCGCGAGGCGCTCACCAACGCCGCCAGGCACGCTCCGGGGGAGCCCGTCACGGTCGAGATCGGCTATGGTGACGCCGCCGTACGGCTGGCGGTGCGCAACCCGTACGCGACGGGAGACGGGTCGGGGGCGCGGGACGCGGGCGCGACCGGAAACGGGCCGGGGGTGCGCGACCCGTACCCGATCCGAAACGGCGCGGCGTCGGCCGGGCACGGCCTGCAGGGCATGCGTGAGCGGCTGGCGCTCGCGGGCGGGACCCTGAGCGCCGGACCGGTGGGCGGCTTCTGGGAGGTACGGGCGGAGGTGCCGGAATGAGGGTCCTGGTCGTGGACGACCAGCAGCTCATGCGCGAGGGTCTGGTGGCGCTGCTGGACCTGGTCGACGACGTGGAGGTGGCGGGCGACGCCGGCGACGGGGCGGAGGCTGTGCGCCTGGTGGCCGAGCTGCGTCCCGACGTCGTGCTCATGGACCTGCGCATGCCCGTGCTGGACGGTGTCGAGGCCACCCGGCGCATCGTCCGCGACCATCCGGGCGTGGCGGTCGTGGTGCTGACGACCTACGACGACGACCGGTCCGTGGACTCGGCCCTGCTGGCCGGCGCGTGCGGCTACCTCACCAAGGACGCCGGACGCGCCGAGATCGCCGCCGCCCTGCGCTCCGCCGCCGCCGGCCAGTCGACGTTCTCGGCCGCGGTGTCGCGGCGGCTGGTCGAGGCGCTGTCCCGCGCGGCTCCGCCGCCGGTCTCGGCCTGTCCGGACGGGCTGACGGCACGCGAGGTCGAGGTGCTGCGGCTGGCCGCCGGGGGGCTGAGCAACGCGGAGATCGGCTCGGCCCTCTTCATCGCGGAGACGACGGTCAAGACGCACATCAACAACGCCTTCGCCAAGATCGGCGTCCGGAATCGCACCGAGGCGGCCGCCTACGCCCGCGACAAGCTGCTCTGAGCGGGTCGTACCGGAACGAGATCGGGAGAGCCGGGACACCAGAACGATCGTGGACTTCAATCCCCGATCGAGCAAATATCAGGGCTCCCTTGGGGGCGTCACCGCGTACTGCTGGAATATGGGCCCCAGGACCTTCGGCATGCCGGACGACGACGACCCGCCTCTGCTCCAACACGCCTGGATCATGAAAATGATCGCCTACGGGACGGGCCCCTGGACCGTTTACGGACGTTCCTGGAGTGGTGACCTCCTGGAGGTCCGGTTGTCGCATTCGTCGACGGAGGCGCTTTCCCGGGTGGACGGATTGGCGCCTTTGGTCACCATCAAGGTCAGCCATGGTCAACCAGCCAGCCGCCTTTGCCTGAACTGCACCATTGTGGACCGGATCGGTCGCATCCTCGACGAAGGGGGCGAGCCTGCCATCCTTCTGTGCCCCGACGGCCCGATGCCTGACCCCGCGGCGGCTCCGCCCGGCGATCACCCTTCGCGCGCCGGAAGCTCACACGTTCATGGCAGATAGTCGGGCTGTTCATGGTTCCGCGCGTACGGGCGTCCTATCCTCACATGCGATCACCGGCCCGCGGGGACGATGTGCCGCGGCCGGTCAGCACGTCCGCACGGGAGGGTGAGGAACGGTGGCGAGGGTCGCTGAGCTGGTCTGCTATCCGATCAAGGGCTGTGCCGGGACGTCGCTGTCCGACGCCGCCATGACGTCCGCGGGCATCGCCCACGACCGAGCCTTCATGGTCGTCGACGACGCGGGGGTCTTCCGCAGCCAGCGGCGTGATCCGCGGCTGGCGCTCGTACGTCCCGAGGTCAGCGCCGACGGCGAACGGCTCGCGCTGCATGCCGACGGGGTCGCGGCGGTGGAGGTGGAGGTGAGGCGCGACGACACTCGGCGCGAGGTCACCCTCTTCGGCGCCCGGTACACCGGCGTCGACCAGGGGGACGAGGCCGCGCGATGGCTGTCCGAGGTGCTGGGCGTGCCGAGCAGGCTGGTGCGCGTGCCGGAGGAGCATGATCGCGTCACCGACGGCCTGACACCGGGAACCTCCGGGTACGCGGACAGCACGGCCGTGCACCTCACCACGGCCGCCTCGCTGGCGTTGCTGAACGGCCGGATCGCCGCGACCGGGGGAGCGGCCGTGCCGATGAGCCGCTTCCGGCCCAACGTCGTCGTCGACGGCTGGGACGAACCACACATCGAGGACCGAGTACGCCGCGTCGCCATCGGGGACACCGAGCTCGGCTACAGCAAGCCGGCCATCCGCTGCGCCGTCACGATGGTGGACCAGGGGGAGGGGCGGCGGCGGGGGCCCGAGCCGCTGCGCACGCTCGCCGGCTACCGACGCGCCGCCCAGGGCGGGGTGGCGTTCGGCGTGAAGCTGGCCGTGCTGCGGCCGGGCAAGCTGTCGGTGGGCGACGAGGTGCGCGTCACCTCCTGGGGGCCGTCCGAGGTGTGAGGCGCCCCTCCGGTGGAACTCCCGTAGAGCGGCCTCTCGGTGGCAGGCGCCGAGGCCCGCCCCCGGGTCGGCGTCTCGTCAGGCGCGAGGCCCGATCGGGCCGGCGTCTCGTCAGGTACAGCGCGCGAGCTGGATGTGATCGCGCAGCCCGAGCTCGCGCAGGGCGCTGGAGACGGGATTCTTCACCGTGCCCGGCTTCTGCCCGCCGGCGCGGCCCGAGGCCACCCACCCACGACTTTCGTCAGGGGCCGAGGGCGACGAAAGGAGGGTCCCATCCGCCTGCCCCACCCCCTACAGTCCTGGCCAGGACCGGGTCAGAAGGGGGCGGGTGGTGGGTGGACAGCGGCGAGCTGCGAGCATGCTGGGCGTGCGTGACCTGCCCGCCCGCCTCACCGGCTTCGCCGGCCTTGCCCACTTCGCCCACTTCGAGCGGCACAGTGGCGCCGCCCTGTGGCTGTTGCTCGCCGCCCCGGCCGCCGCCGGCGCCCTCATCCTGCACGGCCGCGAGGCGCTCGTGTCGGCGGCCGGGGTGCCGCTGCTGGGCGTCGCCGTGGCCGTGCGCGGGCGGTGGCCGCTCGTGGCGCTGGCCGTGCCCGTCGCGCTCGGACTGGCCCTGAACGTGGAACTGCTCGCCGTGCCGTACTGGCCGGCGCTCGCCGCCCTCGCGTGGGTGGCCGGTATCCGGGCGGCCTCCCGTCCGGTGCTGTGGTTCTTCGCCGCCGTCGCTGTCGCGGGGCTGCCCCTGTGCCTGCTCCTGTCGCCCGACCGCTTGTGGGGCTGGCCGTCGCTGCTGCTCATCATGCTGATCGTCGGGGTCCTGCCATGGCAGCTCGGCCGCTACCGCCTCCGGTACGCCGCCCTGGCGCGCGCCGGGTGGCGGCTGGCCGACCGCATGGAACGCGAGCAACGGATCGTCGCCGACCGGGCCCGCATCCGGGAGCGGGCGCGCATCGCGGGTGACATGCACGACTCGCTCGGCCACGACCTGACGCTCATGGCGATGCGGGCCGCCGCGCTCCAGCTCGACCCCACGCTCGACCCCCGGCACCAGGCGGTGGTGGCCGAACTGCGCGAGGCGGCCGGCGCGGCGACCGAGCGGCTGCGCGACATCGTCGGCGTCCTGCGCGTGGGCGACGACGAGGCCGCCGCCGAGCCCCCCTTCGCCCCCGTCGCACTGGCTGGAGGAGCCGACGGCCCCGCCCCGCAGGCCGAAGGCGCTCGTGCCGCGGATGGTCCTTCGTCGCTGGTCGAGGGCGCTCGTGCCGTGGATGGTCCTTCGTCGCTGGTCGAACGGGCTCGTGCCGCCGGGATGGCCGTGACCCTGGAACGTCTGGACGACCTGGCCGACGTCCCCCCGATGACCGCCCTGGCGGTGCGGCGCGTCGTCCAGGAGGGGCTGACCAACGCCGCCAAGCACGCCCCGGGCGCGCCGGTACGCGTCCGTGTCACCCACGAGGACGGCACGCTGCGCGTGAGCGTCGCCAACGCCGCGCCCGCGGCGCCCGCCGTGGACGCGGTCTCGGGCGGCGCCGGGCTGGCGGGCCTGGACGAGCGCGTACGGCTGGCGGGCGGCGCGCTCCGCGCGGGCCCCGTACCGGGAGGCGGGTTCGAGGTCGCGGCCGAGCTGCCCACCCAGGCGAACGCGGTCGCCCGTCCGCCCACCGAGGCCGGCCTGAGCACCTCCGCCCGGGAGCTGGCCCGGGCGGAGCGGGAGGTGCGCCGAGGACTGGCCCAGACCGTGCTGGTGCCCTTGGCGGTGCTGACCGGGATCCTGGTGCTGATGATCCCGGTCTGGCTGCTCAGCACGTCGCTGTCCGTCCTGCCGCGCGGCACGTACGACGGGCTGACGGTGGGGGCTCCGCGCGGTGAGGTGGAGGCGCGGCTGCCCGCGTACACCCGGGACGGCCCGCCCGACGGCGCCCCGCCCGCCCCGTCCGGTCAGAGCTGCGTGTACTACACCGTGCGGGCGTTCGACGACGGCGCCTACCGGCTGTGCTTCGCGGGCGACCGGCTCGCCTCGAAGTCGGTGGTCGGCCTGCGCGAGTGAGGGCGAACCACCGCGCGCCAGGCACCGCAATCCGACCGACCTTGGACGCCGGGGTGAGCAGGCACCGGTCCGCGCCCGCTGGGGGGCTCGCCTGTGTCGGTCCCGGATCTCCAGAGCCGGCGCGTCTTTCGCCGTCCATCACCTTGCGGGGGAACGCGACGGGCGCACCTCTTAACGCGACGGGCGCGCCCCCGTGGGGACGCGCCCGATCATGACGTGCGATGTGACGGTCTACCAGTCGCCGCCGCCGCCGAAGTCGCCACCACCGAAGTCGCCGCCGCCGAAGTCACCCCAGCCGCCGCCACCGCCGCCGCCGAAGTCACCGCCACCGCCGCCGAAGTCGCCGCCGCCACCGAAGTCGCCCCCGCCGTCGGCGTAACCCTCGGCGTAGCCGGCGCCGTAGCCGCCGAAGCCGCCGTGGAACATGCTGCCCATCATGGTGCCGATGAACATGCCGGTCATGATGTCGCCGAAGCCGCCGTAGTACCCGTAGGCGTACGGCTGGTAGGCGGGACCCGCGTCGTAGTAGGGCCGGCGCTCGCCGTTGACCATGACCTCGCGGGTCTGCGGGTCGAAGCCGCGCTCGACGGCCTCGGCGTCGCCCGCGCAGGCGGGCACGTCGCGCACCGCGCCGCCGGGCGGGGCCCAGCGCACGTCGCGCACCGACGGGCCGTGCTGCGGGTTGAAGAAGCAGGGCGCGCGCCGCTCGGGCACGGGCTGGTTGTTGACCTTGGCCTTGACGACGGCCAGCGCGTAGCGGCCGTCCTCCAGGGTCTGGGTGACCTCGCGCACCTGGTCGGCCCGCTGGATGGCGGCGAGCTGCGTCTTGGCCTTCTCGTAGGCGTCGAGCGCCTGCTGCCACTCCTGGATGTGGGAGCCGCCCTGGCCGGCGAGGGTGACGTCGGTGTCGAGCGCGGTGATCTCCTCACCGAACTTGGTGACGTCCTCCTCGACGGTCTGCTTGACCGCGGCCAGGTCCTTGGCGTCCTGGATGGCCTGCTTCTTCTTCTTGTTCTTGGAGTACAGGAAGTAGCCGCCGCCGCCGGCCAGCGCGATGGCGCCGAGGCCGACCAGCACGCCGGCGCCGCCGCCGTCACCGCCCACGGGGCCGGAGTCGAGCGCGGACTTCTTGTTCTCGGCCATCAGGTTGACCCGGGAGACGAAGTCCTCGATGCCGGCTGCCAGGTCGTCCTGGTGGTTGCGGACGGCCAGCTTGGAGAGCCGGTCGGTCATGCCGGGACGGCCGAAGTTGGACATGGCGTACAGCGAGGTGCCGTCGAGCACGGCCACGGTCACCTGGCCGCCGCCCTTGGCCTTCACCGTGGCGCTGCCCAGCCCGCTGACGTAGCTCTTCGGGTCGGTCACCGAACCGTCGGGCAGCGCGGCGACGTAGACGTCGCTCTTGGAGTCCTTCAGCGTGTCGCGGATGGTGGACTGCTGGTCCGAGGTGAGCGGCGAGCCGGACTCCACGTAGAGGCGGTCCTTCTTGTCCTTCCAGTAGGACACGATGGACTGCGCGTCAGGCGGCGCCGTGGCCGCCGTGGCGGCGGGGGACAGCGCGAGGACGACGAGTAGACCGGCGAACAGAGCCGCGGTCGCGGCCCCGGCTCGGCGCAGCGATTGGGTCATGGGCAGCAAGCCTCCTTCGTCCTTGAGGACGAATGGGCGGTCGGCGAAGTTCCTCACTGTGGCACGTCACTCGTTTCGTATGAGGTGGGTGCGGCGCGTGACGACCCCTCCAAGGGGACGGCGGCACCGGGAACGGGTGTCCCCCCAGGGCAGGTGTCCTACCCGGTGTATCCCGGGTCAGGCGTCTTTGATCTCGCAGATTGCCGCGCCCGCGGTGACGCTCTGCCCCACGGACGCGCTGAGCCCGGTGATCGTGCCGGACTTGTGGGCGGCCAGCGGCTGCTCCATCTTCATGGCCTCCAGGACCACGACGGTGTCGCCCTCGGACACCGTGTCACCGTCGCCGGCCACGATCTTGACGATCGTGCCCTGCATGGGGCTGACGAGGGCGTCGCCGCCCCCGGCCGTCTTCTGCGCGCCGCCGCCGCCCCGCTTGGGCCGCCTGCCCGCCGGGGCGGGCGCGGAGGCGGCCGTCGCGCCGAGGCCGGCCGGCAGGACGACCTCCAGGCGCTTGCCGCCGACCTCGACGGTCACGCTCTCGCGGGCGGCGGGCTCGGCCGCGGCCTGCTCGCCCTCGTACGGCGGGATCGTGTTGTCGAACTCGGTCTCGATCCACCGCGTGTGGACGGAGAAGGGTTCGGCGGTGAAGGCCGGGTCGGACACGATCGCCCGGTGGAACGGCAGCACGGTCGGCATGCCGTCGATCTCGAACTCGGCCAGCGCCCGGCGGCTGCGCTCCAGCGCCTCCCGCCGGGTGCGTCCGGTGATGACGAGCTTGGCGACGAGCGAGTCGAACGTGCCCGGCACGGTCATGCCGGCCTCGTAGCCGGAGTCGAGCCGGACGCCCGGCCCGGCCGGGGGACGCAGCTCGGTCAGCGTGCCCGGCGCGGGCAGGAAGTTGCGGCCGGCGTCCTCGGCGTTGATCCGGAACTCGATGGAGTGGCCGCGCAGCACCGGGTCGTCGTAGCCGAGCGGCTCGCCGTCGGCGACGCGGAACATCTCGCGGACCAGGTCGATGCCCGACACCTCCTCGGTGACCGGGTGCTCGACCTGGAGCCGGGTGTTGACCTCCAGGAAGGAGATCGTGCCGTCCTGGCCGACGAGGAACTCGCAGGTGCCGGCGCCGACGTAGCCGGCCTCGCGCAGGATGGCCTTGGAGCTGGAGTAGAGGATCTCCAGCTGCTCGTCGCTCAGGAACGGCGCGGGCGCCTCCTCGACGAGTTTCTGGTGCCGGCGCTGCAGGGAGCAGTCGCGGGTGCTGACGACGACCACGCCGCCGTGCCGGTCGGCCAGGCACTGGGTCTCGACGTGGCGGGGGCGGTCGAGGTAGCGCTCGACGAAGCACTCGCCGCGGCCGAACGCGGCCACGGCCTCGCGCACCGCCGACTCGTACAGCTCGGCGACCTCCTCGATGCGGCGGGCCACCTTGATGCCGCGCCCGCCGCCGCCGTACGCGGCCTTGATGGCGATCGGCAGGCCGTGCTCCTCGGCGAACGCGACGACCTCGTCGGCGCCGGAGACGGGGTCCTTGGTGCCGGCGACCAGCGGCGCGCCGACCTTCTGGGCGATGTGCCGGGCGCGCACCTTGTCGCCGAGCGCGGCGATGGCGGCGGGCGGCGGCCCGATCCAGACGAGGCCCGCGTCGATCACGGCCTGCGCGAAGTCGGCGTTCTCGGAGAGGAAGCCGTAGCCGGGATGGACGGCGTCGGCGCCGGAGCGGCGGGCGACGTCCAGCAGCTTGGCGATGTCGAGGTACGTCTCAGCGGGGGACTGGCCGCCCAGCGCGTACGCCTCGTCGGCCGTCCTGGCGTGCAGGGAATCGAGATCCTGGTCGGCGTAGACGGCCACGCTGGCGATGCCGGCGTCCTTGCAGGCGCGGGCGACGCGCACGGCGATCTCGCCCCGGTTGGCGATGAGAACCTTCTGCACCGACGTTCGTCCTTCCTCGACGGGCACTCAACGGAGTCTAGGTGCCGGTATTCGCCTTCCCCCAGGCGCCCCGATCCGCACAGGAGAAAGCCGAATGATCCTCTGGACGACCATAGCCGCTCGGCATAACAGGGGCGATGGGCCCCCGCCGCGCGCCTATGGTGAGTGCGCTATCACGACGATCCAGGAGGTATGCATGGGCCAGAGCCTGCTCGGTGGCGACCCCGCGGAAATGCAGTCGATGGCGACGCAGTTCACCCAGCAGTCGGAGGCGGTGCGCACCACGATGACCGCCCTCGACCGCGAGGCGTCGAAGGTCGGCACGGCCTGGACCGGTCCCGGGGCCGAGCGCTTCCAGGGAGCCTGGCAGAACTACCGGACCGCGTTCCAGCGGATGACCGAGGAGTTGCAGGAGGCCGCCCGGGTCATCAACACCTACCGCGGCAACATCGAGTCCGCGACCCGCTGAGCACCGCCCGGAGCCCCGGCGCCCGCCCGCCGGGGCTTCGTCACGCCCGGGCCGCCGTACACGCGCCGGGGACGGAACTCCGCTCATCCCGAACGCCGGTGATCGGCGGGGACGTCACGCCGCCGAATCCGGCAAGCTACGCTTTTCCGCCATGATGGGTCGCGTCGTCCTGGCAAGCCTGCTGGCCCTGCAACCTGTGCTCGCCCCCGTGGCCGCGCGTCCCGCCCAGGCGGTGACGGCGCCCGAGGAGTGCGACCCCGGCAAGGGCACGGTCACGCTCTCCGCCCAGGAGCCGTGGGGACAGCGGCGGCTCGACGTCAAGAACGCCTGGCGCCTCACCAGGGGCGCCGGCGTGACCGTGGCCGTCGTCGACAGCGGCGCCGACTACAGGCACCCGCAGCTGCGCGTCTCCAAGTTCCTCGACGTCACCCACACCGGCTACCGCGACTGCGTGGGGCACGGCACCGCCATCGTGGGCATCGTGGGAGCCAGGTACGTCGCGGGCGTGCCCTTCCACGGTGTCGCGCCGGAGGCGGAGATCATCTCCATCAAGCAGGGCAACAAGAAGGAAGGCGACGTCCGCGACCTGGCCGCGGGCATCAGGCTGGCGATCGAGCGCAGGGCCGACGTCATCAACGTGTCCATCAGGGCCTCGGACCACCCCGACCTCAGGTCGGCCATCCAGGACGCGCTGGCCCGGGACATCGTGGTCGTGGCCGCGGCCGGCAACATCGACAACGAGGACGGGACGGACGAGCCCGCCTACCCGGCCGCCTACGAGGGCGTGCTGTCGGTCGGCTCGGCGGGCCCGGACGGGCGGCGCGCCGACTCCTCCAGCACCGCGACCCCGATCGGCGTCCTCGCGCCGGGTGTGGGCATCACCGCGCCGTGGCCGGGCGGCGGGTACCAGACGAACCTGCAGGGCACGAGCTTCGCGGCGCCGTTCGTGGCGGGCGTCGCCGCGCTGGTGCGCTCGCGCTTCCCCAAGCTCGACCAGCAGCAGGTGCGGCAGCGCATCATCGCGACCGCCGACGGGATCGTCGGTAAGGCCACCGGGGCGGGAATGGTCAACCCGACGCTGGCCGTGACGGCGGTGCTGCCGTTCCAGCCGGCTGACGCGCCCGTGGTCGCCCAGCCCGCGGCCTCCCCGCTGCCCGCCGGGGCCATAACGAAGGCGCCGCCTCCCGATCACAAAACCATCAACGTGGCGCTGGGCGTCACGGGGGGCGCGCTGGCGCTGGCGGGCATCGCCGCTGTTGGGACGCGGGTGCTGCCATTGGGAAGGCGCCGTCGCTGGCGGGCGGGCCGTCCGTCGTGAAGATGTCCTGACCATGAACTGTCAGGTGGCCGCCCGAAACTCCTGATACAAAAGTGACGACTTTGGTTGAATATGCCTGAGTTCATGCTTTGACCTGAAGGGACAACAATGCACCCTCTGCGGCCGGGGGATCCTGAGCGGTTGGGCGTGTACGCGATTTTCGGACGGCTCGACGAAGGCGCACGTGGCGACGCCTTCCTCGGCCGTGAGGCCGACGACGCGCCCACGCGAGTCATCAAGTTACTGCCGGCGGTCCCGGGTGCCGGCCCCGAGGAAGCCGAACGTCTCACCGGCGTTCAGCGCATCTCCAGCGTCTACGTGGCCCGCACGATCGAGGCGGGCATGCACGGCGAGCAGCCGTACGTCGTCCGCGAGCACATCGAGGGCCGCAGCCTCGCCGAGACCGTGGCCGCCGACGGCCCGCTCGACGGTGACACGCTGGAGCGCGTCGCGGTCGGCGTGCTGACCGCCCTGACCGCGATCCACCTGGCCGGGGTCACGCACCGCGGCCTCACCCCGCACAACGTCATCCTCGGCCCCGACGGGCCGCGCGTCACCGACGTCGACCTCGGTGAGGCCGTCGGCGAGGTCGGCTACCGCTCGCCGGAGCAGATCGGCGGCCTGCGCTACGGCCCCTACGCCGACGTCTTCGCCTGGGGCGCCGTGATCGCCTTCGCGGCGACCGGCCGCGCGCCGTTCGGCCAGGACGAGCAGGCGGTGCTGAACGCCGAGCCCGAGGTCGGCACGCTCGCCGACCCGATGCGCCGCGTCGTCCTCTCGGCCCTGGCCAAGGACGTCGCCCAGCGCCCCACCACGTACACCGCGCTGCTCCAGCTCCTCGGAGACAAGGGCGCGATCGGCGCCGCGGACGGTTCCGTCCCCGGCGGGCCGGCCTCCGGCGGCGTCATCGCGCCGGTCCCGGTCCCGATGCAGTCCACCGAGCACTTCGCCCAGCCGTCGCACGAGGTGACCGAGTACCTGCCTCCGCTGGAGGGCGTCCCGGTCGCCAACCCGCAGCCCGCGTGGGGCCCGCCGCCGGTGCCCCAGCCCGGCAACGGCTGGGAGGGACCCAACGGTTCGCAGGGCCCGCAGCAGGTGTACCAGATGCCCGCCGGCGGGCAGCAGCAGGGCGGCGCCCCGCGCAGGTCGTTCCCGGTCGGGCTGGTCGCCGCCGTCAGCGCCGCCGTGGTGCTCTCGGCCGTGGGCCTGTGGGGCGCCGGCCGGTACGCGGACACCCAGACCCTCAAGCAGGTCGCCGCGCAGGGCACGACCACCCCGGGCGGCGGCGTGGCCGCGATCGGCGGCTCCGGCGGCGACGCCGCCGTGGGCCAGCAGCCGGCCCAGCCCGGCCAGCCCGCTCCGCAGCAGTCGCAGCCGGAGCTGACGGTGCCATGGGCCGCCTCCTCCAGCCCGGACCCGACGGAGGTGGCGCCGATCGTGCTGCCGACCGACTGGCCGAGCACGCAGGGGGCGACGCCGCCGGAGTTCAGCACGGTGCCGACCCCGGCAGCGATCCCCACTCAGCCGGTGGTGACGCAGCCGACCGGGCAGCCGAGCGTCCCGGTCCAGCCGACGGCGACCACCCCGGCGCAGCAGCCCACGCAGACGCCGTCGGAGAAGCACACCCGCAGGCCGACCAAGAAGCCGAGCCAGGACCCGTCGCCGGCCCCCTCCGAGACGAAGGCGCCGGAGGCCACTCCGACCCCGACGCAGGAGCCCACGAAGGAGCCGACCAAGGAGCCGACCAAGGAGCCGGAGCCCACCCGGGAGCCCTCCAAGGAGCCGACCAGGGAGCCGGAGCCGAAGCCGACGCCGACGAAGACCACGCAGTCTCCGAAGCCGACGCCGACCAAGACGACCCAGTCTCCGAAGCCGACGCCCACGAAGACGACCCAGTCTCCGAAGCCGACGCCGACGAAGACCACGCAGTCTCCGAAGCCGACGCCGACCAAGACCACCGAGGCCCCGAGGACGAATCCCCACAGCCCCACCTCGGTGTGCGGCTCCGGGTACTACGTCCAGCGGCAGACCTCGTTCGCGGGCGGTACGGCGTACCAGCTCTACAACAACAGCACCGGCCAGAACTGCGTGGTCACGCTCAAGACCGCCGACATCGGCAAGAAGACCTCTGTCAGCGCCACCTTGGTCGTGCAGGGCGGCGCCACCAAGACCGACAGCGGAAGCTACGACTACTACGCCGGCCCGGTCTACCTTCCGGCCAAGGGCAAGTGCGTGAAGTACTCCGGCAGCACCGCCGGCGGCAGCGGCGGCGAGGACTGGGGCAACTGCGGCTGACCCCGGCCAGTCCCTGACATGACGGCGGCCGGGAGGATCATCCTCCCGGCCGCCGTTTCCGTGTCCGCGGGTTTCGGAGGTCCGTGGGTCCAGGAGCGCCCGTGGTACGGGTCAGAAGTCGTCGTGGCGGCGCCTGCGCAGGCCGTCCATGCGCTCTCCCATCTCGCGGCTGAAGGAGTCCTGCATCTCCTCCAGGTCGCGCTTGAACGTGCCCAGCATGGAGGCGTCGGGGGTGGGCGTGGAGCCGCCCATCAGTTCCTGGACCTGGCGCTCGTGGTCCTCCTGGGCGGCGCGCACGGCCTCGACCACGTGCTGTCCCAGCTCGTCCGGGTCGAGGCGCATGGCCCGATGACTGATCCGCACCTCGGTCGGGCGGCTCGCGGAGTCCACCCGCGCCGTCACCGTTCCCGCCCGGTTCTCGCCCGTGCCGGTCAGTCGGCTCATCGCCTGCATGGCCTGCTCCAGCTCACGCATCGAGCGCTCGCCGTCCCGGATGATCCGGTCGAGGTCCGCGAGGCGTGGGTCCGTGAAATCCATGCGCTCACGCCACCGGCGCCAGGTGAACGAATGCTGAGCAGAGCCTGACGGGCCGACTAACTGATCATTAAAGGTGGCGGGAACGCGATTCCCGCCACCATAAATCATGGAAAATCCGTACATGTGAGCACAAAGGCAGCCGCGGTTGAGCAGGAAATCTACGTCACGTCCCGCGCGATCGCGCACGTGCGCGATCGGTGCGACGACGAGCTGAAGGAGTGGTTCGTCCACTTCCGGCAGATCGTCAGCACGCTCAGCATCGACTCGCCCGGCTTCGGCTATCCCGGCAACTGGATCCTCGGCGACACCTACGAGGCCATCCGCCACGAGGCCGACAGGCTGCTCGGCGACGCGCAGGAGGCCGTCGAGAGCTGGGTGCGGGGACTCGACCAGTGCCGGCGCAACTGGCGTGCCGCCGAGGACCACAGCATCGTGAGGTACCGCTGACATGGGACCCTTCGGCAGTTCGGCTCACGGCCCCCTGCCCATCCTGGGGCCCTACAGCCCGTACCCGCCACCCCAGCCACAGATCCCCGAGGCGTTGGGGCCGAAGGTGCTGGAGCAGCTGAAGCGGCTGCCCCAGCTGTCGAAGTGGCTGCTGCCGGCAGTCGCCATCGCCAGCATGTCGATCGCCAACGAGCCGAGCATAGCGAGAGCCGCCTCGACCTGGAAGAAGGGCGTGTCCGCCCGGCTCGACGACGGCGTCAAGCAGCTCCTGCCCCAGCTCACCAGGGCCGCGCAGAAGGAGTGGATCGCGGCCGACGAGCAGGAGTTCGAGAAGGTCGTGTCGGTCTTCAGCCGGGAGATCGGCGCTCTGCGCAGCGCCATCGGCGACATCGCGAGCATGCTCGACGAGGTCGCCGCCGGCTACCGCAGCTACTGGGCGCGGCTGGCCGTCCTCGCCACCATCACGGTGACCCTGCTGGTGTTCGCCAAGAAGCTCCAGGCGTACCCGCACACCAAGTTCTGGGGCGGCATGCTGGAGTCGGCCATCGCCGCGGGCACCAACGGCGGCGTGGCCGCGATGACGCTGATCCTCGGCTCCTCCCTCCAGGGCGGCCTGGACAGTGTGATGACCATGCTCCGCAAGCAGCACCAGTTCGGCTACGTCCTGCCGGAGGGCGACGCCAAGGTGGACTTCACGCAGGCCGTCCTGGACGTGAACAGCCACCCGTCCTTCCGCGCCCCGGCCAGGCCCGGCGACCTGCCGGCCGGTTACCAGCAGTTCGACTGGGTCGCCCCCGTGCAGAACAAGCCCGAACCGGCGCCGAAGACCCCGTAGGGCGGGCGGTACCGGCTCAGTAGGGCCGGTACCCGCCGCCGTGCTCCAGCGAGCTGATGCCGGGATGCTCGGCCAGCGAGCCGTACCGGCGGTAGGTGTACAGGACGCCGGCGATGATGTTGTCCACCGGCTCCAGGATCTTCCCGTGGCCCGGCAGGGAGTTCGACTGGAACGTGGGCGGGATCGTCTGCATCAGGCCCTGGGACGGGATCCCGTTCTTGGCGTTGATGTCCCAGTTGTTGATGGCGCTGGGGTTGCCGCCGGACTCGTGGTAGATGATCGTCCAGATGCGCTGGATGTCCTTGGGGTCGTCCGGGTCCAGGTCCTTGAGCTTGTCCAGCAGGCCCCGCTGCTTGCCCTCGATGGCCGCGGCCATCTCCGGCGACCTGATGACCCGGATCGCCTCCTTGATGTACTCGACGATGTCGGCCCGGGGCAGGGGGACGCTGCCGGCCGACGAGGTGCCGCCGGTGTAGCCGTACCCGCCGCCGCCCCCGCCGCCGGAGCCGTTCACGCCCATCGTCACGCCGGACCCGTCGGTGGCGGCGGCCTGGAGCGCTGTGCGGTCCTCGGCGGACGTCCTGATCCACTCCACCTGCTTGGTACCCGGCTCGAAGTCGGCGCCGCCCGCGGCCCTGATCGCGCCGAAGAAGCCGAACTCCTTGTCGGAGCCCAGCTGGCCCTCGAGGGTCTTCTGCACCTCGCCGAGCACCGAGTCGGCCTTGGCCACGATCTCCTGGGCCCGGGTGACGTTCCCGCTGACGATCGTGGTGGCGGCCAGCGCCGCCTCGGCGTCGCTCTGCGTGGCCCCGGCGTTCTGCTGGAGGTATTGCCGCTTGTACGTGTTCGAGCGGGACACCGCGTCGTCGTACAGGGCGCCGATCTTGGAGTGGGCGTCCTCCAGGGTGCCCGCGGCCCGGTCGAGGGCGTCGGCGCAGGCGGTGAGCGCCTCCTTGAGGCCGGTTCCGGCCTTGGGGTAGGCGCTCATGTAGCCGGCGAAGGCGTCGGCCGAGGCGCCCTCCCACGCCGAGTTGACCGCCTTGACGGCCTGGGGGAGCTTGTCGGTGGCGCTCGCGACGTGGGCGGCGGCCACCCGCAACGCGGCGGCGTGGTCACGGATGCCCTGCGGGTCGCCCTTGACCTTGGCCTGGAGCGAGGAGATCCCCGCCAGTGTCGCCGGAGTCCCCTCGCTCATACCGTGGACGCCTTCGTCGCCTTGCGCAAGTTCGTCTCCACCTCGTCGATCGCCTTCTCCACGCCCAGGAGCCGGCTGCGGCCCGTGCCCAGCTCCTCCTTGAGCGCCGCCCAGACGTCGTTGACCTGACCGGCGAGCGTCCCGGAATGGCTCAGATCGCCGAACATGCTCGCCGGGGCGGACTCGGAGGGCTGCTTCGCCTTGGAGTCCTGGAAGACGTCCTGGACCGTCAGCATGTTGGCCGCGGTGCGGGCCCTGTTGCCGCACGTTTCGAGAGCCTGGAAGTGGACGTCCACCCATTCACTCATGGAACTAACCGCCTTCTTGCTACGAAGCGAGCGAAAAACGAGCATAGTGGACAACAATCTTGATGTCCGTGATGAAGGAGAAACTGGTGGGGCACCCGTCCGACGGCTATCGCGCGAGCGGGTCCGGCATCCGCCGCCGGGCGGAGGCGGCCCGCGAGGAGGCAGAGTACGCGCGCGGCCTGCGCGACGAGCTGCGCGCCGCGTTCGAGCGGGAGGGCCGCCCCATGGGGGACGACATCTACGGGGCCGAGCTCAACAAGACCTTCCCCGGCCTGCGCGAAGCGATCTACCGGGAGTTCGACGGCTACATCGGCGAGCTGGACGGCACTCACCAGGACATGCGGACCAGCGCAGACCATTACGGGACGGCCGATCACCACTCGGAGCGCTGAGCGCACATGTGGATCGACGGCATCCCGGTGCCGGCCTGGATACGCCCGTGGGTCGGCTGGGTGCTGGGAACCGACTGGCCGCAGGGCGACGAGAACGCCCTGTTCCGGCTGGCCGACGCGCTGCTCGCCGCCGCCAAGGGCGTCGTGCGGGGGGTCGACGGCGACGGAGCCTCGCTCTTGCGGGGCATCGGCGACTCCTGGGACGGCGCCGCGCTGCGCGCCTTCGTCGCGCACGTCGATCGCGAGGTGGGAGGCCGTCAAGCCGCGCTCGTGTCCCGGCTGGTCGGGCTGGCGGTCTCGTGCAACGACCTCGGGGTGCAGATCCAGTTCACCAAACGGCTGATGCGCCTCACCGTGTTGCTGCTGGTGGCGCAGCTCCTGGCCCTGTCGTTGGTCTTGCTCACCGCGGCCGGGCGCCTGGCGCTGCGGCTGATGAAACTGCGTGCCCAGGCCGCCCGGTGGACGATCAAGGAGTTCCGCAGGAGGCTGCTGATCAACATCGCGTTGTTCGGCGGCCTGATGGGCGGCATGGACGTCCTGGTCCAGGCGACGCAGTCGCGGCGCGACGGCGTGGACTGGAAGCAGGCCGGCATGTCCGCGGGCATGGGCGCGCTGACGGGCGGCCTGATGACGGGCCTGGCGTGGGCGATGCCCCTGCGGTCGTTGTGGACGCTGATGGGACACTCCGCGGTGGCCAGTGGCGGGGCGACGCTGGCCTCGGAGCTGGTGGACGGCAGACCCGGCGTCGACTGGCAACTCGTGCTGAAGGGCATGACCTCGGGCGCCGTCGGAGGCGCCGACGGCCACTGGGGGACCTGGAGCCCGGGGGCCATGCCGCATGTGAAGGGCGCCGCGGCCGCCGACGTTCACACGCCCCTCACCAAGGGACCGGAGCCGGACCCCGCCCACCACGGGGCCGCGAAGGACACCTACACGCTTGGCGACCATCCGGCCGACGGGGAGGCGGGAGGAGCGCGGCGGCGGCCGGACGTCGACGCGCTCCCGCGCCCGGCCGACCGCGACCCCGTCCTGGCCGCCGCCCCCCGGCTGGAGGAGCCCGCGCGGGCCCGAGCCGGGGCGGAGGAGGTCGCGCAGGCCGCTCCGGTGGCCGCCGGGGAGCGTTCCCGGCACACGGCTCTCGCGGAGGTCCCGGCGGCCAGGCCGGACCACGGGGGCCACGTCCAGGTGGCGGAGGCGGCGCTGCACGCGCGGCCGGACCAGTCCCATGCGCTCGCCGGCCAGCAGACTCCCTTACGGCCGGACCCGCAGCCGCTCGTACGGGCGGACCCGCACCCTTCAGGGCGGCCGGATCCGCAGCCGGTCGTACGGGCGGACCCGCAGCCTTCCGCGCGCCCGGACCTGCAGCCTTCCATGCGCCCGGACCCCCAGCCTTCCGCGCGGCCGGACCCCCAGCCGCACGTGCGGGCCGATCAGCCGACCACGGCCGCCGGTCACCGGACCGTGCCCGACGGCCAGGCGGACGCCGTCCAGACGGCGGGCCACGACAGACCCCGGACCGCCACGCCCGACCGCGGCACGGTGGACTCGTTGATCAACCGCACGGTCCCCCAGGAGTCCCACCCCACCCACCAGACCACGCACGAGCCGACCCATCAGCCGGCCAACCAGCCGACCCACCAGGCCGCCGCCACGCCGGAACCGCACACCGGCGCCCGTCCGCACGTCCCGGACGCCCCCGCCCTCGACGCCACCCCGAATGCCGCCTCCCGGCAGGGGGACGGCGGGCCGCCCGCGGGCCCGGTGCGCTTCGAGGACCCCGGCACCACGTTCACCGGCCGCCGCACCGAAGCGCCGGGCTCCCCTCATCACCACGGCGACCGAGCCCCCCAGGCCGCCCAGACGGAAGTCCCGATCCCGGCCACCCCGACCTCCGGCGGCGGCCGTGGCAAGCATCCGATCGTCCGCTACAGCTCCACCACCGTGCTGAACCCGGACCGGCGTTCTCCCCTCCTGCCCATCCACACCGCCGAGGAACTGGCCCGGCTCCGGGGGAACCGGGCGAACCGTATCGAGCCGCGGCAGGCCGTGCGGGCCGGCGAGTGGGCCGCCTTCCGCGAGGACGCCCCCGCGCACCGGGTGGAGAAGCGTACGCGCATGGACGCGGACGTCGTCCGCTCGTACGGCGCGGAGCTGGCCGCGCGCATAGAGGCGGAGTTCGACAGGTCGGCGGACGTCACGGTCCGTCGCATCGGGGTGCGCACCGGGGGCGAGACGAGATGGGTCACCGAGGTCGCGGTCAAGATTCGCTGGGTGGCCGAGCGGGGGATGACGCCGGACGAAGTCCTGCAACTGCAGGCGAGCGCGATGGACGGTGTCGACCTCTACTACAACCACCAGCACCGGCTCTCGGACGGCAGTCAGCTCCATGTCAGGCTCGACTTCGAGAGGGTCGAGAACGCCGCGCCGGGCACGCGGGAGGTGGTCACCTTCCGCAACGGGGAGGGACGCGCCAACCAGGTGACCTGGTACGCGGGTGACGCGCCGCACATCCACGCGCACGAGGTGGGGCACCACCTCGGATTGGTCGACGAATATCATGACGCCGACCACGCCGGGCGCAGGACGCTGACGGACGGTCGCCGGAGGTTCGGCGCGAACCTCATGAGCGACGCGCTCGCGTTCGGCTGGAGCCGCGGCGGGCAGCTGGTCGACCACCACGGTCACGAGGTGCCGCCACTGGCCGGACTGCGCGACCACCACTTGTCCTACATCGACAGGCTGCTGCACCAGGCGGAGGCCGAGAACCGGCGCGTCGACACACCCGGGCACCACGAGGGCACGGGCATAGGCGAGGCCGGGCCCCGGGTGCGGGCCGATGAGATGTCCCGGGACGCGTACCTGAAGGCGAACCTCGACCTGCCCGCCCACCTGCGCGATCTGCTGAAGCAGTACCCCCACCAGAGCGGGGACCTCGTCGACCACCTGCGGGCGCTGGACCACGCCGACCGCATCTTCGACAACGGCGTCACACAACAGCATGTCGACTACGTCAAGGCGCTGCACAGCTCGATGCGCTGGATTTACGGAGCCGATCCGTCCGACCTGAAGGTCATGGACGTGCTGCGCGCCCACACCCTCGTGCACTACCTCGGCGGCGGTCCGACCGGCCACGTGCCGGACGGCCGCTGGATCCTCGAGCGCGCCACAGCCGTGCTGGGGGACCGCCCGCCGCCCACGCCGCGCCTGATCGAGGGACTGTCCCGGATGGCGGAGTGGTACGCCTTCACGGCTGGCGCGACGAGGGCCGGCGAGACCGGCACGGCCGCGCTGCACAGGGCCGCGGGGGAGCTCGAGTTCTTCCGCGAGCCTCCCGGTCCAGGGCCCACGCGGCGCGCGGCCGAGCTGTTCGCCTCGGCGGCCGAACAGTCCGAAGCCCTGGCGGAGGGCAATGTCTCCCACCCGCGGATAGCGAAGGAGCTCAGGGCGCTGCAGAACGGCGCCTGGCGCCACGGGTTCGACGCCGGTGACTTCGCCCAGATGGTGGACCGGATCCACGGCGTCGGCAATCCTCCCGGCGGGTCAGCGCTCCCGGCGCCCCCCGCCCGGCCGGGCGGCCCGGACCGGTTCCCGCCCAACCACCGCATCGGGGAGGACGATCGGGGGGCGCTCGCCGCCATGCTCGACGACTGGGGAGCGCGTCCGTTCGCGCTCGATCCCGAGGACGCCGTGACACCGGCGAGATCCGAGGCCCAGCGCGCCCACGCCGACGTCCTGACGCTCCGGGCGGCCGACCCCGGGGCGGCCCGCGTCGAGCAGCGCCGCTTCGAGGGCTACGACGCCGCGGGGGAGCGCAGGCACATCACCGAGTACACCGTCCGGATCAAGGTCTCCTCGCGGCTGTCGGCGTCGGAGCTGGGGGCCTTCAACGCCCGTCTCCAGAAGGGACTCGACGTGTACATCAACGGCCGGCACCGCACCGAGGACGGCGACCAGCTCCACGTGCGCGTCCAGCTCGAACGAGCCGGCGGCCACGGCGGGGCCACGATCGCCCACGGGGACCACACCCAGGCGCGGGGACCGCTGGACTTCCGCACCGACGCGCCCGCCCTGCACCTGGTAGAGCAGGTCGTCCGTCAGCTCGGCATGGAGGAGGTGCGAGCACCTGCCTGGCTCGACCCGAGGTGGGCGGACCGGGCCGACCTCGTCCGGCACGACAGGGAGACCGCGCGCACCGACGCCGGAGACGGCTCGCCTTCCGAGGCCCACACCTCGTCCGCCGACGCCGGATCCCGTGCCCCGCTGGTCGCGGGCGGGGAGATGCGGGAGGTCCTCCGGCAGGAGCACGCCTACGCCCTCGATCCGCGCAAGACGGTGGGTGAGGATTCCATCGCGGCGGTGCGGCAGGGCGCCGAGGCCCACGTCATCACCAGGGCGGAGGCGTACACGGTCGAGGCGCGCAGAATGCAGGCGCGCGGCGCGGACGGGACGCTCCAGCGGGTCACCGAGTTCACGCTGACCCTGCGGTACGGCGTGGCGAAAGACCTGGCGCCCGAGGCCCTGCTCAAGATCTTCTCCGACGTGCGTGACGCCGTCGACCTGCACTTCAACCACCAGCACCGGCTCCCGGTGGACGGCTCCCAGCTGCATGTGCGCGTGGAGTTCGAGCGGGCGCCGGCCGGCGCGGGCAAGGGCGAACGGGTGGAGCTGACGCACCGCGTCCCCGAGCGCTGGAAGACCTGGGCGGACCTGCCGGTGCTGGCCGAGCTGGCGCCGCTCAACCTCCACGCCCAGAAGATCGGGCAGCTGCTGGGCCTGGACCTGGAGTCCGTCGACCCGCGCATGCGCAAGGTCACGCGGGTCCTGGGCATTGACCGGCCGGCCCGCGACGGCAGCGTCATGGGCCCTGCCGTCGTGCAGTGGGCCAGCCCGGGCCGGGGATGGGCGGGCGTGCACGACCTCCAGCGCCTCGCCGTGCCCGAGGTCGCCGGACTGCGCGACCGCCACCTGTGGACCCTGAACGAGCACCTCATCCGCGAGGACGTGCCCGAGCCGGTGGTGCCCCTCGACCGGGTGCCGGCCGGCGAACCCGTCCAGCCGATGCCCTGGGCCAGGACGGACCCGGAGCGCGGCGTGGTGCCGAACCACATCCGGATCCTGCTGAAGCGTTTTCCCGTGGAAGGCTCCTGGCTGGAGCACGTCCGGGTGCTGGACCGCGTCGTGACCCTCTTCGGCAACGACCGCGTCAGCGACAGACTCACCTTCAACCAGGTCACCCACGAGCACCTCCGGTACACCAGAGCGCTGAGCGACCTCGCCGCCGAGGTGTACGGCACGCACCGGGACCACTCGTTCAACGCCGAGGAGCTGATCCGGCTGCACGGCCTGACGGTGTGGCTCGGCCGGGGCCCGTACGAGACGCTCCCGGACGGCCGCTGGCTGCGGGACAGCGTGAACGACCTGCTGGGCAGACCGGCGGACCGGCCCCTGACCGAGAAGGACGTCCACTTCCTGGGCGGGCTCGCCAGCCGTCACGACAAGGCGCCCTACTCCGTGCGTGAGGAGCAGTCGCCCGCCGTGCTGCTGGAGCGGGCCAGGCAGGAGCTCGACCAGGCGCCGCTGACCGTCCGGGTCGCGCTGGACGACGCGGCCACGCCGCTGGAGCGCGACGCGGCCCGGTGGGGCGACCGGGGCGAGGACGTCGTCGACGCGGCCCCGCGCGGGCTGCCGCCCGGGGAGACGCTGCGGGACATGTTGCGCGCCGGCGCCGCCGACCCCGAGGCGGTCGAGGCGTGGCTGCGCCGGGTCGCCGAGGTCGAGTTCCCGGGCGCGGGCATCCGCGCCGAGCTGGGCGACTGGCGCCTGGCGGATGGGCGGCTCGTCTTCTCTCTCGACTACCGTCCCGTGGACGGTCCGGGGTCGCGGGGACTTCCCCTGGCCAGGGCACAGTACGCGCTGGCGGTCACGGAGGACGGGCGACTGGTCGCCCGGCACTACGCGCCCTCGCTCGTGCCGTCCGCACGGCCGGTCGACGCCCAGCGTGTGCAGCTGGCGTGGACGCGGAGGATGGAGACGCTGGAGAACGCCTACATCGCGGTGGGGGTCACCGAGATCCGCTATCCCCAGTTCAGGGTGCTCAAGCTGCTCACCCCGCCCTGAGTGACGGCGTACGGGCCGGGGGACAGGGCCAGCGGGGTCTCCGCCAGCCGCGTCTCGGCGACCGGCTCCTCCTCCGGCAGGCGCCACACCCGTACGGTGCCGTCGCCGGTGCCCGCCGCCAGGACTCCCGGGGCGAGGAAGCACAGGCACCGGACCGCGCCTGGGGCGCCGCCGAGCACGGCGACGTCCTCGCCGGTCACCGCGTCGCGCACGGGGATCCGGCCGTCGTAGCCGGCCGAGGCGAGAACGGCACGGCCGTCCTGGGTGGTGCCGAACGCCAGCGCGTACACGGGGAGGGGATGCCCGTGCAGGATCAGCAGCGGCTCGCCCGTCTCCGTGTCCCAGACCCGGACGACCCGGTCGTAGCCGCTCGAAGCGATGACGGGTCGGCCGTTCACCCGGCTCGTGACGACGGCGATGACGCCCGCCGTGTGGCCGAGCAGGCGGCGCAGCGGCCGGCCGGAGAGCGCGTCCCAGGTCCGCACGGTCCCGTCCATGCCGCCGGACACCAGCAGCCGGCCGTCGAGGACGAGCGCCGTCACGGCCCCGGAATGCGGCGTGGGCACGACCACGCCGCCGGGCGCGCCTTCCGCGTCGTTGCCGTGCGCAGCGGTCGCCCGGGGCGCCGGCGCGTGGTGGAGCCGGACGGCGCCGGAGGCGGTGCCGCAGACGATCGTCGCCCCGTCCGACGCCAGAGCCGTGACGCCGCCGTCCACCCGGGGCGCCGCGGCCGGGACGCCCTCGCCGGGCCGGGACACCGCCGCCGTGACGCCGCCGCCCGGCCCATGCACCTCCTCGACGGCGGTCTCCCCGTCCGCGAACCGCCAGACCCGCACCACCCCGTCCGGGAACCCCGCCACGACCCGCTCTCCCCGCTGCCCGGCCCTCCCGGCCACGGCCCGCTCTCCTGGCTGCCCGGTACTCCCAGCCACCGCCACCGCCGTCGCCGGGGCCGTCGAGAGGACCGTCAGAAGCGTGCCGTCCGCCTCCCAGACCCGCACGCCGTCGCCCACGCTCACGAGCCGGTCGCTCGCGCTCACATGCCGGTCGCCCACGCTTACATGCCGGTCGCCCGCGTCCGGCGCCGGGGCCCCGCCTGCCGCCGTCAGGCCGGCCGCCCACGCGCCCGCCCGCCAGCGCGCCACCGGCGCCGCTTCCCGGAGGTCCCAGACCACCACCTCGCCGTCCAGGCCGCACGAGGCCAGCGCCGCCCGTCCCTCCACCGTGAGGAACGCCAAGCCGGTCACGCTCGCCCCGTGCCCGTCCAGGGCGCCGAGCGGCTCGCCGGTCGCCGGGTCCCAGAGCCGCACGACCCGGTCCGAGCCCGCCGAGGCGACGAGCCCCTCCCAGGCGGCGACCGCGTTCACCCAGCCGTCGTGGCCGCCCAGCACCCGCAGGAGGCGGCCGTCCGTCGCGTCCAGGAGGCGTACCACCCCGTCGTCCCCGCCCGTGACCAGCAGCGTGCCGTGGGTGCAGGCGGCGGTGACCGCGCCCTGGTGGCCGTCCGGCATGGCGCCAAGGGACCCGTCCGCGTCCCAGACCCGCACCCGGCCGTCGTCGCCGCCCGTGTAGACGAGGCCGCCGCTCGCCGCCAGCGTCCTGACGGGGCCGCCGTGGCCGGTCGCCGAGTGCAGCAGCTGCCCGCCCGTGGTGTCCCAGACCCGGATGACGCCGTCGTCGTCCCCGGCGGCGACGAGGTCACGGCCGCCGGCCGTGCCCAGCGCGAGGGAGCGGGCGGGCGTGTCGGTGACGGCGGCGCCGCCCAGCGGCTCCTCGTCCGGCAGGCCGTACAGGGCGAAGGTCACGCCCGGACGGGACACGGCGTACACGGGCCGCCCACCGGCCACGCCGATCGCGGCGGCGCCCGGCGCGCCGAAGCGCGTGCTCACCGGGACGCCCGGCGACGAGACGGCGGGCCCGGGTGACGCGACGGTGTGGTCCGGCGACGCGACGGTGGGATCGGGGGCGCGGCGGCGGGCCAGCGGGGGCAGCTCGTCCGGGACGCCCGCCCCCCGTTCGCCCAGCGCGTCGCCGCCGACCTGCCGCACCAGCGCGTCCAGGATCCGCAGCGCGGCCCCGAGCTCGACCGGCCCCCCACCGACCCCGGCCGCGCCCCCTCGGGGCCCTGCCGCACCGCTTCCGGGCCCGGCCGCGCCGTCTCCGCGCCCGACGGCCCCGCCTCCCGGCCAGGTCGCCACCAGCGTCCCCGCCGGGTCCGCACCGGTGACCGTGATCTCGCACAGCGGGTCGCCCGGCACCGGCGGCTCCGGGGCCGCGTCCGGGAAGCCCGCCTCGCGCAGCGCGTCCAGCAGCCACGGCCACACCGCCGGGTCCAGCTCGGCCGTCCAGCCCCGCACCCCGGCGGCCGTCTCGTGCCGGAGCCGGACGACGCCCTCCGGCCCGGCCGTCAGCTCGGCCAGGCCGGGGAAGGACGGGTCCGCCACCCGGTAACGCACCTCGGACACGGCAGCCAACCTACGCGGACGGCTCCAGGTAGGCGGTCTGGACGAGCCGCGAGCCGTACCGGCGGTCCACGTAGAAACCGCGGCCCTGCGGCTGCGGCTGCGGCCGGACGTTGCCGAACAGCGCGCCCTCGTCCTTGTTGCCCGACATGATCAGCGCCGGGGTGGCCATCTCCTTCATCCGTTGCACCGCCTGGTCGTACAGGGCCCGGCCGGCGCCGCCCATCTGGCGGGCCAGGATCAGGTGCAGGCCGATGTCGCGGGCCTGCGGCAGCAGCTCGGCCAGCCCCTGCAACGGGCTCACGGACGAGGTCGCGACGAGGTCGTAGTCGTCCACGACGATGTACAGGTCGGACCCCTCCCACCAGCTCCGCGAGCGGAGCTGCTCGGGCGTCAGGTCGGCCGGCGGCAGCCGCTTGAGCAGGGCGCTGCGGGCGTCGTTGATGAGATCGGTCGCGGCCGCGCTGGAGGCGGCGTAACCGATGCGGTGGTCGGTGACCGCCGTGTCGAGCAGCGACCGGCGGTAGTCGATCACGATCATCATGGCCTCCCTGGGCGTCTTCCGCGCGACCAGGCCCTCCATGATCAGCTTGAGCACGTTGCTCTTGCCGCACTCGGTGTCGCCGAACACCACGAAGTGCGGATCGACGTCGAAGTCGAGCAGCACCGGCGACAGCGACGCCTCGTCGATGCCGATCGCGATGCGGTTCGCGCCGGTCTCCTCCGGGCTCGGCATGGACGCGGCGGGCAGCAGCGACGGCAGCAGGCGCACCGGAGGGGCGCCCTGACCTTGCCAGGAGGCGCTGATGATGTCCACGAGCGAGCGCACGCCGTCGGCGAGGTCGTCGGTGCCGCGGACGCCGTCGATGCGGGGCAGCGCCGACAGGAAGTGCGTGCCCTCCTTGGTCAGGCCGCGACCCGGGGTTCCCTCCGGCACGGCCAGCGCGGCCTTGCGGTTGACCTCCGACTCGTACGCGTCGCCGAGCTTGAACTCCAGCCGCGTGCCGAACAGGTCGCGGATGCTGGCCCGGAACTCCGACCACTTGTTGGTGGAGGCGATCACGTGGATGCCGTAGCCGAGGCCACGGGCGGCCAGGTCGGTGATCACGGCCTCCAGGCCCTCGAACTCCTGCCGGATGGTCAGCCAGCCGTCGACCACCAGGAACACGTCGCCCCAGCCGTCGCCCGGGATGGTGCCGTCGGCGACCTGGCGCCGGTAGGTGACCATCGAGTCGATGCCCCGCTCGGTGAAGTCGCGCTCGCGCCGCTGGAGCAGGCCGGCGACCTCGGCGACGGTCCGGCGGACCCGCTCGGCGTCGAGGCGGCTGGCCACGCCGCCGACGTGCGGCAGGCCGTCCAGCGAGGAGAGCGTGCCACCGCCGAAGTCGAGGCAGTAGAACTGCACCTCGCGCGGCGTGTGGGTGAGCGCCATGCTGGTGATCAGCGTGCGCAGCACGTTGCTCTTGCCGCTCTGGGTGCCGCCGGCGACGCCGACGTGTCCCGCCGCGCCCGACAGGTCCAGCCAGTACGGGTCGCGGCGCTGCTCGAACGGCTTGTCGATGATGCCGACGACGGCGTGCAGGCGGCCCCGGCCGTCCCAGCCTGGCGTGGACAGGCCCAGCTCGGGCGTGACGGACAGCGGCGGCAGCAGGTGCGCGAGGGTGGGCGGCTCGCCGAGCGGCGGCAGCCAGATCCGGTGGGCGGCCGGGCCCTGACCGGCCAGCCGCTCCACGACGATGTCGAGCAGGCTGCGCTGCGGCCCCTTCTCCTCGGCCGGCGCCACCTCCTTCGCGGGCTGCTCGACGACGGGGATCGGCACGTGGCCGGGGCCGTACTCGACGATCTGGGTCTGCAGCGCGGAGCCGCCGTCGGCCGGGGCGTGGCGGGGGTCGGCCTGGTAGGGCCCGGACACGTACGCGGCCTTGAACCGGGTCATGCCGGTCGTGTCGAACTTGAGGTAGCCGTTGCCGGGGGCCGACGGCAGCTCGTAGGCGTCGGCCACGCCCAGCACGACGCGGCTCTCCATGGCCGAGAACGTGCGCAGGCCGATGCGGTACGACAGGTGGGTGTCGAGGCCGCGCAGGCGGCCCTCCTCCAGCCGCTGCGAGGCGAGCAGCAGGTGCACGCCGAGCGAGCGGCCGAGCCGGCCGATCATCACGAACAGCTCGATGAACTCCGGCTTGGCCGACAGCAGCTCGCTGAACTCGTCCAGCACCACGAACAGCGTCGGCATCGGCGCCAGGTCGACCCCCTGCTCGCGGGCCCGCTCGTAGTCGCGCAGGGAGGCGTAGTTGCCGGCGGCCCGCAGCAGCTCCTGCCGGCGCACCATCTCGCCGTGCAGCGCGTCGTACATGCGGTCGACCAGCGGCAGCTCGTCCTCCAGGTTGGTGATGACCGCGGAGACGTGGGAGAGCGAGTCCAGGCCGAGGAAGGTGGCGCCGCCCTTGAAGTCGACGAGGACGAAGTTGAGGATCTCGGAGGAGTGGGTGACGGCCAGGCCGAGCACCAGCGTGCGCAGCAGCTCGCTCTTGCCGGAGCCGGTGGCGCCGATGACCAGGCCGTGCGGGCCCATGCCGCCCTGCGCCGACTCCTTGATGTCCAGCTCGACGACGCGGCCGTCGGCGCCGAGGCCGATGGGCACGCGCAGCCGGTTGCGGCCGGCCCGGGGGCGCCAGGTCAGCGCCGGGTCGAGGCGCAGGGGGTCGCCGATGCCGAGCAGGTCGGTCAGGGTGGTGTTGGCCGCGAGCACGTCCTCCGGCTCGCCGGCGTTGTTGGCCGAGGCGCGCAGGGGGGCGAGCTGCCTGGCCAGGCCCTCGGCGCGCAGGTAGTCGAGCTGGTCGGCGTCGCCGAGCCGGGTCTTGGAC
>NZ_JBFAIA010000027.1:0-61636 GCF_040654455.1 Nonomuraea sp. NPDC050691 | reverse complement strand
GTCCGCACCGGCCCTGCGCGACCGCCGGACGGGGCACGGCGGCGTCGGCCAGGCGGGCAGGGGGCCGCTCCGGAGCCGCGGGTCCGCGTGAGATGATCGGCCACCATGGCGACGCAGGACGACCACGGTACGCGGGACGGCGGCGGCACGAAGGCGAGCCCCGGGCCGGATGACGACGGCGCGCTGATCGGGCTGCGCGCGCCCGGCGCGGGACTGAGCGAGGTCCCCGCCACGGCCGCGGACCTCGCCCGGGTGCGCGTGCTCGACCTCGCGTGGAACGAGCTGTCCGAGCTGCCCGGCTGGATCGGCGGCCTGACGGACCTGCGCGAGCTCAGGCTCGACGGCAACCGCCTGACCTGGCTGCCCGACCTGACCGGCCTGGCCGCGCTGCGCGCGCTGCACCTCGACGGCAACCGCCTGACCGGCGTCCCCGCCTGCCCGCCCGGCCTGGAAACCCTCTTCCTGTACGGCAACGCCGTCGAGGTCCTTCCTGAGCGGTTCGGCGGGCGGCTGCGGCACCTGTCGGCGGGCGGCAACCGGCTGACCGCCCTCCCGGCGGGACTGTGGGACGAGACCGGGCTGGAGTCGCTCAACGTGGCCGAGAACGGGCTCACCGAGGTCCCGTCCGCGATCGGCCGGTTGACCCGGCTGCGCATGCTGGACCTGGGCCACAACCGCCTCACCTCGCTCCCGTCCGAGCTGGGCGACCTCCCCCTGACCGACTACCTCTACCTGAGCGACAACCAGCTCACCGAGGCGCCCGCCTGGCTCGGCCGGCTGGACCGGCTCGCCTACCTGGGCCTCACCGACAACCGGGTGACCCGCCTGCCCGAGGAGATCGGCGGGATGGCGTCGCTGGTGGAGCTGCGGCTGTACGGCAACCGGCTGGAGGAGCTGCCCCGCGCCATCGGGCGGCTGGGACGGTTGCGCGAGCTGCACCTGCGCGGCAACCGGCTGACCGCGCTGCCCCCGGAAATCGGCGGCCTCACCGAACTGCGCCATCTCGACCTGCGCGACAACCTCCTCGCCGAGCTGCCGCCGGAGCTCGGGCGGCTCGACCGGCTCACCACGCTCGACCTGCGCAACAACCGCCTGAGGTCCCTGCCGGAGAACCTCGCCGCGCTGCCCGCGCTGGAGAAGCTCGACCTGCGCTGGAACAAGCTCGACCCGGCGCCGGACGGCGAGCCCGAGCCGCTGCGCCGGCTGCGGGAACGCGGCTGCGTCATCCTGAGGTGAGCCCCCGGGCCGGGGTTCGTGCTCGCCGCCGCCGGGGGACTCGGGCTGGACTCGGGTGAGATTTCATCGCGGAACGGGCTGAACCGCCCCCGCACAGGGTGCGTATCTCGGCACATGACGACACTTCCACGTCTGGCCGCCTCCGCGCTGCTGGTCGGACTCGTCGCCGCCTGCTCGCCCGGCGGGGCCGGGGACGGCGGCGGCCGGCTCGCCGCCGGAGCCCAGCAGGGCGGCGCCAAGGCCGCCGCGCCCGCGAAGATCTACACGGTGGAGCAGCTCGCGGCCAAGGTCGGCTGCAAGCCCAAGATGCAGGTCGACGCCTCCGACATCCGCACCGCCTACTGCAAGACCAAGGTCGGCGAGTTCTTCGTCAACACCTTCAGCACCGAGGAGGGCAAGAACGAGTGGATGGACCGGGCGCCTGAGTACAACCCGCATCTGGTCGGGCCCCGGTGGACCGTGCTGTCCAGCCTCAAGGTGCTGCGCGCGCTGCAGAAGCCGCTCAACGGCGACCTGCACCTCAACGACCATCGCACCAAATCGCCGACGCCGTCGCCGCCGGCGGAGGACGACGGCGGCGACAGCGGCTACTGACGGCCACGGACGGCGGCGTGTTCCTGTTCCGGACGCGGGCACACTCCTGCGGCACGCCGTCGCGGGGCCCTCGCCGCGAGGTCAGCGCGGCAGGGCGACCCGCTTGCGGAACACCCAGTACGTCCACGCCTGGTAGGCGAGCACGAAGGGCAGCGTGATGAGCCCGATCCAGGTCAGCACGGTCAGGGTGTAGGGGGCGGAGGCGGCCTCGGTCAGCGTGAGGCCGGGCAGCGGCGCCTCCTTGAGGCGGACGAACACCGCCACCGAGGTCAGCGCGATGGCCGCCGCCGTGGCGGTGAAGGCCCAGCCCTCGCGCCGCCGCCAGATCAGCGCGACCGCCGCCGCCAGAACCGCCATGGCCGCCAGCGCCGGCACCGTGGCCGCGCCGGACACCGAGGCCAGCGTGGACAGGGCCACCACGGCCAGCGGCAGCACCACCGCTCCCGTCGCCAGCGCCGCCACCCGTGCCCGCCGGCGTACCCGGCCCTCGGTGCGCAGCGCGAGGAAGACCGCGCCGTGCAGCAGGCTCAGCGCCAGCGTGAACGTCCCTCCCAGCAGCGCCGGAAGCACGCCGTCGAGCAGCAGGTCGGCGAAGACCGCGCCCCACAGGAACGCGGGCAGCGCGCTGCCGGCCACGATGCCGAGGTCGCACCACGCCGGGTTGGCGACCTTGCCGCGCCACTCCAGCCCGACGCCGCGCACGATGAGCCCGGCCAGCACGAGCACGACCGGAAGGTAGAAGGAGCTGAGCAGGCCGGCGTACCAGGCGGGGAAGGCGGCGAACATCGCCCCCACCGCCGTGATCAGCCACACCTCGTTGCCGTCCCACACGGGGCCGATGGTCTGCAGGCTCTGCCGCTGTTCGTCGTCGTCGCCGCCGACGAACGGCGCCAGCATGCCGACCCCGAAGTCGAAGCCCTCCAGCACGAAGTAGCCGGTCCACAGGAAGGCGATGACCAGGAACCACAGGTCGATCACGGTCTTCTCCTCAGTACATCAGGGACGGTTCGAGCCGCTCGGCCGGGACCTCGACGGGCACGGCCTCCTCGGGGCCCTTGCGGACGTGCCGCACGAGCAGGACGGCCTCGGCCACGGCGAGCCCGCCGTACAGGAGGGTGAACAGCGTCAGGGACAGGGCCACCTCGGTGAGGCTGACGCCGGGTGAGACGCTGGCGGCGGTCAGCAGCTCGCCCGCGACCGTCCACGGCTGGCGTCCGACCTCGCTCAGCAGCCAGCCCGCGATCACGGCGAGCAGCGGCAGCGGCAGCGCCAGCACGAACAGCCGCGCCAGGAAGCGGGGCATCGGGCGCCGGCGCCGGGTGAGCCACAGACCCAGCACCGACAGCCCCACGGTGCTCAGGCCGAAGTACAGCATCACCCGGTAGGACCAGAACACCACGGTCTGGTCGGGGCGGTAGTCGCCGGGGCCGAACTGTTGCTCCAGCCTGCGCTGGATGTCCTCGGTGCCCTGGACGGTCGCGTCGAAGTCGCCGGTGGACAGGAAACTGAGCACCTTGGGGATCTCGATCCCGGGCACGAGGGTGAAGCCGGCGCCCGCGGTGTCGTGCTCCAGGCCCTCGGCGGAGGCGAGCTTCATCGGCTGCTGCTCGTAGGCGAGCTTGCCGGACATGTCGCCGCTGCCCGCCACGACGAGCCCGGCGACCGCGGTCATGACGAGCGCGGCCCGGGCGGCGCCGCGCCACATGCCGTCGCGGGTGCGCAGGAGCCACCAGCAGCTCACCGCCAGCACGAAGCCGCCCGCCACGATGAACGCCGCCCCGATCACGTGGGGCACCTGGGCGAGCGCGGTGGAGTTGGTGAGCACGGCCCACAGGTCGGTCATGCGGGCCCGGCCGTCGACCACCTCGTAGCCGACGGGGTGCTTCATCCAGGCGTTGGCCGCGAGGATGAAGTACGCCGACAGGTTGGAGCCGATCGCGGCGGCCCAGATGCACGCCAGGTGCACCCGCTTGGGCAGTCGGTCCCAGCCGAAGATCCACAACCCCAGGAACGTGGACTCCATGAAGAACGCCAGCAGCGCCTCCATGGCCAGCGGCGCGCCGAACACGTCGCCGACGAAGACGGAGTACTCGCTCCAGTTCATGCCGAACTGGAACTCCTGCACGATGCCGGTCACCACACCCATGGCGAAGTTGATCAGGAAGAGCTTCCCGAAGAACTTGGTCAGCCGGAGGTAGTGCTCCTTGCCCGTGCGGTGCCACGCGGTCTGCAACCCCGCCACGAACACGCCCAGGCCGATCGTCAGCGGCACGAACAGAAAGTGGTAGACGGTGGTCACCCCGAACTGCCACCGCGCTAGGTCTAGTGCGTCCATCTTCCCCTCGCCGGTCCCGGCGCTCTACAGGCTGTAGTGCATCTACTTCCAGTAGTACTACAAGCCGTAGAGCAACGTGCTGCGATCTTCGTCACAGCACGCTCTCTACTCGGTGTCCACGAGGATGTCGCAGCAGGCGGAGGCTCGGCGTCCGCCCCTGGGTTGATTCCCGGCTAAGCCCCGCGACGGACCCCGGAGCGCGACGCGTACGGCGTCTGGCAGGTGTTGCCCTTATCCCGGAAGGGGTCCGTGCTTAGGGTGGCTGTGTGAAGGTCGCAGGTAGCGCCGTGATCGGCGTCGAGAGAGATCGGGTGTGGGCCGCGCTGCGGGACCCGGCGGTGCTGGTGCGCACCATCCCGGGCTGCGAGCGGCTGGAGGAGAGCGGGCCCGACACGTACCGGATGACGGTGCACGCGGGCGTGGCCTCCGTCAGGGGCCTCTACCAGGGCGAGGTGGCGCTCGCCGACCCGCTCGCGCCGGAGAGCTTCGTGCTGCGGGCACGCGGGCAGGGCGCACCGGGGACGGTCGACGCCACGGTGCAGGTACGGCTGAGCGAGGTGGACGGGGGGACGCGGGTCGACTACGACGCCGACGCGGTCGTGGGCGGCATGATCGGCGGAGTCGGACAGCGCATGCTGGGCTCGGTGGCGCGCCGCACGGCCGGCGAGTTCTTCTCCGCGGTGGACCGGCTCCTGCGCGGCCCCGTCGAGCCGTCCACGGCGGAGCCCTCCGCCGTGGGGTCGCCCGCCGCCGAGCCGGCGGGGACGGCCATGGGGACGCCTGGCGCGGGCGTGGCGGAGACCGCCGGTGCTGGAGGGGGCGGTCTCGCGGTGGCCGCGCCGGTGACGGCGGTTCGCGAGCGACCGGCCGTCTACGAGAGGCCGGCGGGGGAGCGCGCCGCCGGGGCGCGCACGGAGACGCGGCCGTGGGTGATGCTGGCGTCGTTCGGCACGGGAGCCGGGGTGGCGCTGACGGGCGTCGCGGTGGGCTGGCTCCTCGCCCGCTCGGGCCGCCGCCACCACTGAACGGCCGGCGACCACGGGAGGGCGGACGCGGGAAGCGGCGTGGGGCAGGGCCTGCGCGGATGCGGGGTTCCGGCTCTCGCGGAAAAGGATCTACGGGCGTAGCGTGGCGGTATGCGGCAGGCACATGCTGAAGACGCGAGGACCGAGGCCAGGAGAGTCGTACGCAACCTGTTGGGCGAGGATCGCCCCACGGCCGAGGCGCTGGTCGGCGACGCCCGCGCCGAGCTCGGTGACGAGCGCATCGGCCGCTGTCTCGACCTCGCGCTGGGCGCCAGCCTGACGAGGAGGTCGGCCGAGCTGGCCGCCATCGCCGCGCTGGTGGTCGGCACCCGTGACCTGGGCGCGGAGTGGTGGGGACGGCCGCGCGGCGGCAAGCTGCCGGCGCCGGACGAGGTGCTCGTCACGGCCGTGGCGATCGAGCCGTGGACCGACCTGACCGCCCTGGAGATGCTGGCCGCGTGGATGGCGGACGACGCCGCCGACGCGCTCTGGGGTTCCCCCGTGGCCGAGGTGGACCTGAACTCGTGGCAGGCGGAGGACCGGTTCGTCCTCCCCGACGGGGTGCGGCCGGGAGACCGGCTGGTCGTGCACTTCGACGCCGGCGGCCGGCTGGACGCGGTGGTCATGCGCCGCCCCGACGACGAGCTGGGCTCGAACCTCGACTTCCAGTCGCTGCGCTACTCCCGTCCCGCCGAGGCTCAGTGGAGCTGGGGCGTGGCCGCCGGGCTGGGGCCGCACCGGCTGCCCGGCGAGGACCCCGACCCGTACGCCCGGGAGGTCGACGCGGACGCGGCCGGGATCCTGCGCGACTGGGCCGTGCGGCACGGCGCCACGCTGGAGCAGGCGGGCGAACCGTGGCGGACGGTCGGCGACGTGGTGGCGGCCATCGAGCGGGCCGACTGGATGTGGCGCAGCGGCGAGTGGTTCGGCTGGTGGCGCGGGGCGTCGGCGCTGGTGGACGACTCGGCGTACCTGCCGTTCCGGCTGGAGGAACTGGCCTCCGGCTGAGCGGCTCCGGAATGCCCGCAGTCACGGCGCGGTTGGCGATGTGCATGAAAGTGGAAATATTTTCGGACGTCGCCTGCCCGTGGTGCTACATCGGCCACACCCGCTTCGCCCGCGCGGCCGAGCGGTTCCGTGCCCGCGGCGGCACCCTGGACGTCACGATGCGGCCGTTCCAGCTCGCCCCCGACGCCCCCGCCGAGGGCGAGCCGCTGCTCGACGCGCTGGCGCGGAAGTTCGGTCCGGACGCGGCCCAGATGACCGGCCGGGTCACGGAGGTGGCCGCCGGCGACGGCCTGGAGCTGCGCTTCGACCACGCGGTCAGCGCCAACACCTTCGAGGCGCACCGGCTGGTCGAGCTGGCCACCCGCCAGGGCCGCGGCGAGGAGATGGCCGAGCGGCTGTTCCGCGCCCACTTCACCGACGGGCTGAACGTCGCCGATCCGGACGTCCTCGCCAAGCTGGCCGCCGAGGCCGGGGTGCAGGACACCGGCGAGGGCGCCGGCGAGGTGCGGGAGCAGCTCGCCCGGGCGGCGGGGCTCGGGATCAGCGGGGTGCCCCTCTTCCTGTTCGAGGGCAAGTTCGCCGTGTCGGGCGCCCAGCCGGAGGAGACGTTCGACGCCGCCATCGACGAGGTGGCCGAGCGCGTCGGGCAGACCCCCGTCACGCTGCTCGCCGCCCCCGCCGACGGCTGCGACGACGGCTCCTGCGCCGTCTGACACACCAAAACACACCAAGAACTAGGCGGTGCCCTCGCCCAGCAGGCCGGAGCGGTGGTGGCGGCGGCAGAGCACCTGGTAGCGGACCGGCGAGCGGTCCGTGTCGCCGATCACCACCTGCTCGCCCGTCCGCACCACCTCGCCGCCCACGATCCGCCCGTTGAGCAGGCCCGGCCGCCCGCACCAGCACAGCACCTCGACCTGGAGCCGGCACACCTCGTCGGCCAGCTCGAACAGCCGCTGCGCCGCCGGGAACATCACCGACCGGAAGTCCGAGGCCAGCCCGAAGGCGTACACGTCCACCCCGTGGTCGTCCACCAGGTCGGCGAGCTGCTCGATCTGCGGGACCGTGTAGAAGCACGCCTCGTCGCAGATGAGATAGTCGATGCTGTCGTGGCCGGTGACCAGCGCGACGAGGTCCAGGGAGTCCTCGACCTCGATCGCCTCCAGGCCGAGCCCTATCCTGCTGGTGACCTGGGGACCGCCGGACCGGTCGTGCTTGGTGAGCACCAGGCCGCGCCTGCCCTGGCGGCTGTGGTTGTAGTTCATCTGCAGGGCCAGCGTGGACTTGCCGCAGTCCATGGGGCCGAAGAAGAACTTGAGCACCGCGTCGCGGGCACCAGGAGGGACGGGGGACAAGGCAGACAGGTCGGTCACGGGGTGCCACCTTAGCGGGCTTGGCGTGTTCCCTGACCTCATGGGAGATTTCTCCCCTGAACCTCAGGAGGAAGCGTGGTCACAGACAGGGGCCGGCCGGCGCGGGGGCGACATGCGTAACGTGCGCATCGGCGTCGACACCGGCGGGACCTTCACCGACGTCGTGGCGGTGGACGAGGGCACCGGTGAGATCGTCACCACGAAGACGCCCTCCACCCCCGCCAACCCGGCCGACGGCTTCGTCACGGGCGTGCGCAAGCTGGGCGAGCTGGACGTGGCCTCGGTGGTCCACGGCACCACGGTGGCCACCAACCAGCTCCTGGAGGAACGCGTCGAGGGCCTCGGGTTCGTCACGACCGAGGGCTTCGAGTTCGTCCTGGAGATCGGCCGGCAGAGCGTCCCCGACGGCTACGGCAACTCCTACTTCTGGGTCAAGCCGCCGCGGATCGTCCCGGTGCACATGGTGCGGACCGTCGGCGGGCGGCTCGACCACACGGGCGCCGAGGTGCGTCCGTTCGCCGAGGACCAGGCCGTCGAGGTGGCCCGCTGGTTCCGGGCCCGCGGCGTCACCGCGATCGGCGTGTGCTTCCTGCACTCCTACGCCAACCCGGAGCACGAGCGGCGCATGCGCGACGTGCTGGCCCGCGAGCATCCCGACGCGGTCGTGTCGATCTCCAGCGACGTGCTGCGCGAGTACCGCGAGTACGAGCGGTCGGTCACCACGCTGGTGGACGCCGCGGTCAAGCCGGTGATGCGCCGCTACATCGCCGACCTGTCGCACCGCCTCGGCATGCCGTTCTCGGTGATGAAGTCGAACGGCGGCGTGCTGTCGGCCCGCGAGGTCGTCAACCAGCCGATCACCACCGTGCTGTCGGGGCCGGCCGCGGGCGCGCTCGGCGCGGCGATGCTGGCCGCCAACGCCGGCCACCCGTCGGTGATCACGCTGGACGGCGGCGGCACCTCCACGGACGTCGCCGTGGTGATCGACGGGGAGCCGTCCGTCACCACCGAGGGCTCCGTCGGTCGCTACCCGGTCAAGATCCCGATGATCGACATCGTGACCGTCGGCGCGGGTGGCGGCTCGATCGCATGGATCTCGCCCGAGGGCACGCTGAAGGTCGGCCCCAGGTCGGCCGGCGCCGATCCCGGGCCGCTCTGCTACGGCCGGGGTGGCACGGAGGTGACGGTCACCGACGCGCACGTCTTCCTCGGCCGCATCCCGCCGCACCTGCTCGGCGGCGAGATCCCGCTCGACGTGGGCGCCGCGCGCAGCGGCGTCGAGGCCCTGGCCGGCAAGCTCGGGCTCGGTCCCGAGCGCACCGCGACGGGCATCCTGGAGATCAGCGCCTTCAACCAGAGCAACGCGATCCGGCAGATCACGGTCAAGCGCGGGCTCGACGTGCGCGACTTCCCGCTCGTGACGTTCGGCGGGTCGGGTCCGCTGCTGGCGTGCCGGCTCATCGACATCCTCGGCCTGCCCGCCGTGATCGTGCCGCCCGAGCCGGGCAACGTCTCCGCGTTCGGGCTGCTCACGGTGGACGTCAAGAACGACTACGTGCGCACGCACGTCACCCGCGACCTGTCGCTCCAGGTCGCGGCGCGGATCTTCGGGGAGCTGGAGGGGGAGGCGGCGGAGGCCCTGGAACGCGAGGGGTTCGACGAGCCGATCCACGCCCGCAGCGCCGACCTGCGCTACTACGGCCAGGCGTACGAGGTGCGCGTCCCGGCCCCGCCCGGACCGATCGACGAGGCGTGGCGCGCGCAGGTCGTCGAGCGTTTCCACGACGCCCACGAGCGCCTGTACGGCTACGCCTACCGCGACGGCCCGCGCCAGGGCGTCGAGTGGGTCAACCTGCGCGTCTCCGGCATCGGGCCGATCGCCCGGCCCCCGATCCGGCGCCGGCCGTACCCGGAGACCGAGGCCGAGCCGGCGACCCGGAAGGTGCGCTTCGAGGAGGAACACGACACGCCGATCCTCCAGCGGGCCGCGCTCGACGCCGGGGCCGTGCTCGAGGGCCCGGCGGTGATCGAGGAGTACGGCTCGACCATCCCCGTGCATCCGGGGTTCACCGCGACGGTGGACGCATACGGCAATGTGGAGGTGCGGCGTGGCTGACCCGATCCTCGTCGAGATCGTCGAGGGCACGCTCGCGTCGGTGGAGAAGGAGGTCGAGACCGCGATCGCCCGCACCGCCCGCTCGCCGATGATCCGCGACGCCCACGACTTCCGCGCGGGCATCCACGACGTGCGGCTGCGCAAGCTGACCGGGCGCTCCTACAGCGCGCTCGTCCAGCCGATCGTGCGTGACTTCCCGGTCGAGACGATGCGGCCGGGCGACGTCTACTTCCACAACGACGTCTACCTGTCCGAGGGCGGCATCGGGCATCTGCCCGACCTGTGCGTGACCGTCCCGGTCTTCCACGAGGACGAGGTCGTGGCGTTCGTGCAGGCGTTCGGCCACCACGACGACATCGGCGGCGCGGTGCCCGGCTCGATGCCCTCCCACGCGCGCAGCGTGTACGAGGAGGGCCTGATGGTCCCGCCGATCAAGCTGCGCGACCAGGGCGTGCCGAACGAGGCCGCGCTGCGCATCATGATCCGCAACTCGCGCATGCCCGACTCGCTGGCGGGCGACCTCGACGCCGAGTGCTCGGCCTGCCTCATGGGCGCGCGCCGCCTGGGCGAGCTGTTCGACCGGTACGGCCGCGCCGCCGTCGAGGAGTGCTTCGACGCGATCATCGACAAGACCACCGAGACGTTCCGCAGGGAGCTGCTGTCGAAGCTGCCCGAGGGCGTCTACGTGTGGGAGGACTACGCCGAGCACGACGGCGTGGACGAGCCCCGCCTGCACAGCCAGCGGATCACGCTGACGGTGGACCACGCGGCGGAATCCCCGCTGACGATCGACTTCACCGGCACCTCGCCGCAGGCCAAGGGGCCGATCAACCACGCGGGTGACTACGCCGACGGCGTCTTCCTCAAGAAGTGGCTCGCCCCGGTGCTGCGCAACCTCGCCGACACGCCGGAGCGGATGGCCGAGCTGGACGTCAACGAGGGCGTCGTCCCCCTCATCACGATGGTCTTCCCGGAGAAGGGCACCCTGCTGACGCCGGTGTTCCCGGCTCCGACCAACGCCCGCACGTTCGTCATCCTGCGCCTGCTGGGCGTGCTGGCAGGGGTGCTGGCCAAGGCCACCGGCGGGCGCATGCCGGCCGACCAGGAGACGATCCGCTACACCGGCGTCCACGGCGCCGACGCCGACGGCGTGCCGTACCTCATGCGCGAGGTGCTGGGCGGCGGCTCCGGCGGGCGGTGGTACGCCGACGGGGAGGACACCATCCACGTGGTGCCCGATTCGCGCAACATCCCGGTCGAGTTCGCCGAGGCGCGCTGGCCGTTCCGGGTCGAGCGGCTGGCGCTGGCCTGTGACTCGGGCGGCCCGGGCCTGTTCCGGGGCGGGCTCGGCTACGACAAGCACATCCGGATGCTGCGCGACGCCTCGTACATGTCGATCGCCGACCGGTCGATCCTGTCGTGCTGGGGTGTCAACGGCGGGCTGGCCGGGCGGCCGTTCCGGGTGGAGATCGCCGGCAAGGAGATGGACGGGCTGGTGGACGACCATCCGGTGCAGGCGGGCGAGGTGATCCGCATCCGCACGACGGGGGGCGGCGGCTGGGGCTCGCCGTACGATCGCGACCCGCGGGCGGTGGCGGCGGACGTGCGCGACGGCAAGGTGTCGATCGCCGGCGCGCTCGGCGACTACGGCGTGGTGCTGGACGGCGACCGCATCGACGAGGAGGGCACGGCGCGGTTGCGCGCCAACCTGCGGCCTCCGGCGGGCCGCTTCTTCGACCGCGGGCCCGGCTACGCGCGGCTGTCCGGCGGCCGCACACACGCGGAGGTGGACGACCTGTGACCGACCGACCGATGACCGGCCGACCGATGAACGACGGGCACACGATCCGGCAGATCACCACCAAGGTGGTCTACTCCAACCCCTGGATGGTGGTCCGCGAGGACGAGGTGGAGCGGCCCGACGGCTCGCGCGGCCTGTACGCCTACATCGACAAGCCGGACTTCGTGCTGGTCATGCCGTGGGAGAACGGCGGCTTCCACCTCGTCGAGGAGTACCGCTACCCGGTGCGCCGGCGGACGTGGAGCTTCCCGCAGGGCTCGGCCGACGCGAGCACGCTGGAGGACGAGGCGCGGCTGGAGCTCGCGGAGGAGACGGGGCTGCGCGCCGCGCACTGGCGGTGGCTCGGCGCGCTGGACAACGCCCACGGGGTGGCCACCCAGCAGATGCACGTCTACCTGGCGACCGGCCTCGAACCGGGGCCTCCGCGCCGCGAGCACACCGAGCAGGACATGCGGCAGCGGTGGGTGAGCCGGGCGGACTTCGAGGCGATGGTCCGCGCGGGGGAGGTCACCGACTCGGGGTCGGTGGCGGCGTACACGCTGCTGCTCATGAGCGGCAGTCTCCCCGACTCCTGATCTACTTTGTAAAGGCGTCCGCTCGGGTGCTGCTCAGGTGCGGTGGACGAGGTCCGCGCGCTCGCGGGTGCCGTCCTCGGCGAACCACTTCTCCTCGGCCTCGAACCAGATGTGCCAGCGTGGCTCCAGCTCGGGCCCGTCGCGGTCGAGCACCCGCCGCAGCCGTACGTCCGGCGGCGCCTCGACCCAGACGGTGAACGCGATGAGCGGGGCGGCGGAGCGGCGCGCGGTGCCGACGCCCTCGATCACGAGCACGGGCGCGACGGGCACGGTGACGGTCTCGGCGTAGGCGCCGCGCGTCCAGTCGTAGCGGCGGTAGGCGCCGGGCCGCCCGGCGGCGAGCGGGCGCAGCACGCTCTCCTCCAGGGCGGCGAACCAGGGGCCCGGCCCCTCCTCCCACGGCACGGGGAAGTCGTCGCTGTGGACGACCTGGCAGCCGAGCGCGGCGGCGAGCTCTCCGGCGTAGGTGGTCTTGCCCGACCCGGCGGGGCCGTCGACGGCGACCAGCCGGACCGGCCCGCACGACGGGTCGAGCGCCCGGATGCGGCGGGCCAGGGATTGCACCCACCCAGGGTAGGTGACGTGGAGGGAATGGGGGGAGAATGTCGATTCACCCCCGGAACGTGTGCTGGAGGATGACGTGCTCGGACCTCTCGACGACATCGTGGTCCTGGATCTGTCCAGGGCTCTGGCGGGTCCGCACGCGGCGCAGATGCTGGGCGACCTGGGCGCCAAGGTGATCAAGGTCGAGCATCCGGAGGGCGGGGACGAGTCGCGGCACTGGGGGCCGCCCTTCGTCGGCCCTGATCACGATATTTCGACCTATTTCCTGGCGGCGAACCGGAACAAGGAGTCCATCACCGTCGACCTGAAGTCGGCGGAGGGCAAGGAGCTCGTCGAGCGGCTCGTCCGGCAGAGCGACGTCCTGGTGGAGAACTTCCGCACCGGCGTGCTGGACCGGCTCGGCTTCCCGGTGGAGCGCCTGCACGAGCTGAACCCGCGCCTGGTCGTCCTGTCGATCACCGGCTTCGGCCACGACGGGCCGGAGGGCGGCCGGCCGGGCTACGACCAGATCGCCCAGGGCGAGGCGGGCCTGATGTCGCTGACGGGCCCCTCGCCGGACGAGCCGTACCGGGTGGGCGCGTCGATCGCCGACCTGCTCGCCGGCATCCACGGCGCGTACGGCGTGGCGGCGGCTCTGTACGAGCGGCAGCGGACCGGCAAGGGCCGGGTGGTGCGCACGTCGCTGCTGGCGGCGGTGACCGGGGTGCACTCCTATCACGGCACGGCATGGACGGTCGGCGGCACGGTGCCGGCGGCGGGCGGCAACCACCACGCCAGCATCACCCCGTACGGCTCGTTCCGCTGCGCGGACGGCATGCTGCAGATCGCGGCGGCGAACGAGGGCCAGTGGCGCAAGGTGGCCGCGCTGCTGGGCATCGACCCGGAGCAGCCGCGCTACGCCTCCAACCGGGAGCGGCGGGCGCACCGCGACGAGCTGGTCGAGGACATGGAGCGGGCGCTGGCCGCCCACGACCGGGGGCACTGGCTGGCGCTGCTGGCCGAGGCGGGGGTGCCGGCGGGGGCGATCAGGTCGCTGGACGAGGTCTACACCTGGGACCAGACCCGCTCGCAGGGCCTGGTGGTGGAGGTGGAGCATCCGGTGCTGGGCCGGATCGAGCTGCCGGGCCCGCCGCTGCGCTTCGAGTGGCCGGCCTCCGGGGAGCCGGGACCGGAGGTTTCCGGGGGGCCGGAGGCCGGGGATCGGGAGAAGGCGCGGCACACGGCGCCGCCGGTGCTGGGCCAGGACGGCGAGGCGGTGCTCGCCTGGCTCGAAGATCGCGAGAGATGACGGCCGCGCCGAGGCACCGGCCGGCGCGTTCGTGCGTCAACATTGCAGCAGTCCTTGACACGAAGGAGCCATGGTGAGCCGTCCGGACGCGCGCACGCTGATCGACACGGTCCTGGACGAGGGGTCGTGGACGTCGTGGGACGTGGCGCCCGTCGACCCGGCCGCCCCGGGGTCGTCCTACGCCGAGGAGCTGGCCGCCGCGCGGGCCAAGTCGGGCTACGACGAGTCGGTGATCACCGGTGAGGGGCTGCTGGGCGGGCGGCGGGTCGCGGTGGTGGCGAGCGAGTTCTCGTTCATGGCGGGCTCGATCGGGGTGGCGGCGGCCGAGCGGGTCACCGCGGCGGTGGAGCGGGCGGCGCGGGAACGGCTGCCGCTGCTGGCGGCGCCGGCTTCGGGCGGCACCCGGATGCAGGAGGGCGCGGTCGCGTTCGTTCAGATGGTGAAGATCACGGCGGCGGTGCAGGCGCACCGGGCGGCGGGGCTGCCGCATGTGGTGTATCTGCGGCATCCGACGACGGGCGGGGTGTTCGCCTCGTGGGGGTCGCTGGGGCATGTCACGGCGGCCGAGCCGGGGGCGTTGATCGGGTTCCTGGGGCCGAGGGTGTTCGAGGCGCTGCACGGCTATCCGTTCCCGGAGGGGGTGCAGCTCGCGGAGAACCTGTTCCGGCACGGTCTGGTGGACGCGGTGGTGCCGGCGGAGGACGCGCGGGAGCTGGCGGTGCGGGCGTTGTCGGTGCTGTGCGCCGACACGACGGGGCTGCGGCCGGGGGAGCCGCCGGAGGAGGACCTGCGTCCGGTGGAGGCGTGGGAGGCGATCAGCAGGTCGCGCCGGGACGACCGGCCGGGTGTGCGGTCGCTGCTGAAGCTGGCCGCGCGGGACGTGACGCCGTTGAACGGCACGGGCGCGGGGGAGAACGATCCGGGACTGCTGCTGGCGCTGGCCAGGTTCGGCGGGGCGCCGGCGGTGGTGCTGGGGCAGGACCGGCGCAGCCAGCGTTCCAGCGCGCCGCTCGGCCCGGCGGGGCTGCGGATCGCGCGGCGCGGCATGCGGCTGGCGGCGGAGCTGGGGCTGCCGCTGGTGACGGTGATCGACACGGCGGGGGCGGCGCTGTCGAAGGCGGCCGAGGAGGGCGGCCTGGCGGGGGAGATCGCCCGGTGCCTGGCGGACATGGTGTCGCTGGACGCGCCGACGGTGTGCCTGCTGCTGGGGGAGGGGGCGGGGGGCGCGGCGCTGGCGCTGCTGCCGGCCGACCGGGTGCTGTGCGCGCAGCACGCGTGGCTGTCGCCGCTGCCGCCGGAGGGCGCCTCGGCGATCCTCTACCGGTCGGTGGACTTCGCCCCCGAGATCGCGCAGGCGCAGGGGGTGCGGGCGACGGATCTGCGCCGCGCGGGGATCGTGGACCGGGTGATCCCGGAGCGGCCGGACGCGGCGTACGAGCACCGGGCGTTCTGCGAGCGGGTGGGGCGGGCGCTGGAGCACGAGATCGCGGGGCTGCTGGGGCAGCCGACGGGGGACCGGCTGGCGACCCGATTGGCCCGCTATCGCAACCTGGGCCTCTGAGGCGGCCCCGGTCGGGTGACCGGGGGCGCGGGGCGAGAGAGGGGGCGGGACGGTCAGGGCCGGGGCGCGGGGAGGCGCGGGCGGTCACGGGGGGCTGGACGCTTGGGACTTCAGGGCACGGGGACGCGCTCCACGCGGATGGAGAAGACCTCCTCGCGGGGCACCACGACCTCGTAGGCGCCGTGGTCGACCATCCAGTAGCCGAGGGCCTCGGCCTTCATGCCGCTGTGGCCGAGGTAGGCGATGTGCAGGCCGTCGTCGTCCTCGTCGAGCACGACGCAGGGCTCGCCGCCGAACGCGCCGACGGTGCGGATGAGGACGAGCCACTCCAGCTCCTCGCGGCGCACCTCGCGCCGCCAGTAGCCGGAGGCCGCCTCGAAGCCGTCGAGTTCCTCCTCGCTGAACAGGACGACCTGGTCGCTGTCGGGGCCGAGGGCGGCGGGCAGGGTGTGCTCGCCGAAGCGGGCGATGAACCCGGAGGCCACGGGGGTGAGTTCGTCGTTCATGCGGCGGGCCGCCAGGTGAGGCCGTCGTAGGCGGCGAACGGGTGTTCGCCGTCGTCGGTGAGGTGCACGATCTCGGCTCCGGCGGGGATCGGCATGGGGATGGTGTGGAACTGCGGCACCACGTGGTGGGTCGAGGTGGTGAACCCGTTGCCGGCGAACGGCGGCACGTCGCTCCAGTCGCCGCCCATGTGCGGGCCGTACGGGACGACGTAGGTGTCGACGTCGCGTGCGTGCCAGCGCATCACGTACAGCTCGGGCACGTCGGCGGTGAGCTCGGACCCGTCGAAGGACAGGTCGAGCCCGAGGTAGAGGTCGCGGGGGGTGGTCAGCCGCGCGCAGTCCTGCACGCGGTAGACGTACCCGGAGATCACCGTGCGCTTGCCCGAAAGATAGGGGACGAGCAGACGCGGTGGGACCACCTTCTGCATGTGCGTTCTGCTCACCGTTTCATTTTACGATCTGTTGACCCCCAGAACGCGATGTTCGAGGCAGGGGAGTGTGGCGCGTGCCGCGGCGGTGGTCTCGGGGTCGATCGTGACGAGCTGGACGCCGGGGGCGGTGCCGAGGTCGGCGCGGGCGACGCCGAGGGGGTCGACGAGCATGCTGCGGCCGACGCCGAACCCGTCGGTGGACTCGGCCGGGTTGGGCGCCTGGCCGACGGCGACGGTCCACGTGGTGTTCTCCAGGGCGCGGGCGCGGACCAGGGTGACCCAGTGGTCCTCCTTGAGCGGGCCCGAGCCCCAGGCGGCGATGACGGCGAACAGGTCGGCGCCGCGGTCGGCCAGTGCTCTGGTCAGTTCGGGGAAGCGCAGGTCGTAGCAGGTGACGAGGCCGACGCGCAGCCCGGCGAGCTCGGTGACCACCGGCTCGGAGCCGGGGGCGACGAGCTCGGACTCTCGGGCGCCGAAGGAGTCGAACAGGTGGATCTTGCGGTAGGTGGCCGTGAGACGGCCGTCGGCGTCGAGCGCGACGGCGGTGTTGTGGACGCGCCCGTCGGCGCCGCCGGGCTCGAACACCCCGGCGATCACGGCGGTGCGGTGCTCGCGGGCCGCCTCGGCCAGGCCGGTGACGAACGGCCCGTCGAGCGGTTCGGCCAGCTCGGTGATGCGCCTGCCGTAGCGGGTGAGCGTGGCCTCCGGGAAGACGGCCAGGTCGGCGCCCTCGGCGCGGGCCAGCGCCTCGCACACCCGCTTGAGGTTGGCTCCCGGGTCAGGGGAGACGGGGATCTGGCACAGCGCGATGGTGGTCACGGCCCGACTCTAGCCGGTTGGGCACCAGGCGGAACCAGGTCAGGCACCGCCAGGCCCACTCCAGCGGGCCGTACCGGTATCGGGTGAGCCACCAGCGGCTGAACAGCGCCTGCGCGGTGACGGTGAGGGCGGCGACGGCGACGACCGACCAGCGGGTGGGGTCGGCGTGGACGAGGGGTGAGGTGAGGACGACGACGGCGGTGCCGGTGAGGTAGTTGGTGAGCGCCGTCCGGCCGAGCGGCTCCAGCACGCCCGACAGGCGCCCGCCCGGGCGGGTGCGCAGGATCAGCAGGACTCCGGTGCTGAGGGCGGCGGCGCCGGTGAGCGCGGCGACGGTGTAGACGGTCCAGATGCGGGGGTCCCGGGGGCCGGTGGCCCAGCCGTCGCTGGTCGTCCAGGCCAGGACGAGCAGCGCGGAGGCGAGGGCGCTGACCGCGAAGCCGGGCAGGAGCCGCCGCGCGGGCGGCCGGAGCTGCATGAGGGCCATGCCGAGCAGGAACATGCCGGGGATGAGCAGGATGCCGCCGCCCGCCCAGACGCCCCAGACGGTCACCCCCGCCGCGAGCAGCAGGACGGGAGGCCCGGCGGACAGGAACGAGGCGGGCAGCAGTAACGCCAGGCCGTAGAAGGCGTAGTCGGTCAGCACCTCGCCCTCGTAGAAGGCGTGCTGGGCGAGGCCGAAGCAGAACAGCCAGAACAGGCGGGGCAGTAGTCGCCACCGGCCGGCCCGCCGGAGGAACAGCACGAAGCTCATGCCGAACAGCAGCGAGAAGATCGGGTAGAAGCGGCTCTGGAACAACGCCTCGATCGTGAGGTCGATGCCGGTGCGGGGTTGGTGGGGGCCGTGCTGCCAGGTGTTGACGAGCATGATCCCGGCCACCGCGAAGCCGCGGAGGGCGTCGAGGGCGCGGATGCGGGGGGTCACGGCGACCAGGACAAATCACCTCATGTCAGAGGATCACGGGATCAGAGGAACCAGGCGAACCACCATACGAGGAATCCTGCGCCGGTGAGAGCCGCTCCCGCCCGCCACCACGTCCGGCGCAGCGCGAGGTCCGCCAGCGTGAGCGCCACCGCGCCGGCCGCGAGCCAGCCGTACGCCGTGACGGCCGACGGCAGGCCGACGGCGAGCGCGGTCTCGTTCCGGCTGATCAGCCCGTACGCCGACTGGACGAGCAGGCCGACGGCCGCGGCCCCGGCCAGGCCGGCGAACGCGGCCAGGGCCCGGCCGCGCAGCGCGCCCGCGACGAGCTGGACGAGCGCGACGAGCGCGAAGAGGGCGAGCGGCGCGGCGAGCCAGGGGGAGCGGGAGATCGCGTACGGGGCGCCGGTCACGCGCAGGTCCGCGGCGGCCAGCCGGGGCGGCACTCCGCCGTTGGGCGCCGCGCAGCCGCCGTCCGCCGCGGCGGGGGCCTGCACGAAGGCGGCCATCCGTTCGCGGGCGCAGGCGTTGGACAGGAACACCGCGTGCCCGGTGTCGTCGAACTCCATGAACCGGGCGTCGGGCAGCGCCTCGGCCGCCGGGCGGCTGGTGCGGGTCGGGGTGGTGGGGTCGTACCGGCCGCCCACCACGAGGACGGGGGCTTTGGTGGTGGCGGCCGACGGCTTGGCGGCGGGCAGCTTCCAGGCGTCGCAGACGGCCTTTTCGACCTCCACGGTGAACAGCCGGGACGGGGCGGCGAAGGTGTTGGCGGGGATCTCGTCCTGGCACTGCACCGCCTCGTACAGGCCCAGCTCGTGGGAGACGAGCCCGTCGCCCACGGCGTCGGCGAGGGGCCGCAGCGGTTCGTCGCGCCCGGCGGCGAGCGCGGCGACCAGCGGGGCCGAGACGGCGATCACGCCGGTCTCGTGCAGCGCCTCGGCCATGATGGTCGCCACGTCGCCGCCGTCGAGGCGGGCCTCGACCTCGGTGCCGCGCAGCGGGTCCACGGTCGTGACGCGTGCGGGAGCGGCGTCGAGCCGGCTGACCGCGGCGTCGAAGCGGTCCTTCAGGCCGAGGTGGGCGAGGGTGTCGTCGAGGTTGCGCCGGGCGTCGTCGTACCAGGCCACGCTCTGCGGGAGGAACGAGTCGAGCAGCACGGACCGCGTGCCGCCGGGGTCGGCGGCGGCGGCGTCCACCATGACGCGGGTGGAGTAGCTGACGCCGAACAGGTTCCAGGCGGGGTAGCCGAGCGCCGCGCGCAGGGCGACGACGTCGGCGGCGATCTCCGCGGTGGTGTAGCCGCGCAGGTCCACGCCTTGCTGTTCGAGCCGGGCGCGGCACCTCGCGGCGGCCCCGGCGGCCCCGGCGGCCGCGTCGGGGTCGGGGCGGGTGATCCGGTCGAGCATGGCCTGCGCCAGCTCGGGGCAGCCGAGCCGCGGCCAGGAGTACCTGCCGCCGCGCTGCTCGACCGTCACCACGTCGCGGTCGGGGAACATCTGGCTGAGGAAGCCGGTGAGCTGCAGCGACGAGGAGCCGGGGCCGCCGCTCATGTAGACGACCGGGTCCGGCTTGCGGCCGGGGGCGGTGGAGCGGTGGACGGCGTACCCCACCTTGATCGTGTGGCCGGGCGTGTCGCGGCGTTGCGGCACCAGGAGGAACCCGCAGGTGGTGCCCTCGGGCATGGCGACCGGGCACGCTCCGGCCTCCAGCGCGACGCTGGGGCCGGGTGCGGGCGTGGGCGCGGGGGGCGTCGGGGGCGTGACGGTCAGAGCGAGGGCTAACAGGACCCGGGTGATCACGAGGACGAGACTAGAGCAGCCGCCGCCGGTCGCGCGGGGCTCGGCGCGATGAGGTCGCGGGGGGCCCCGCGGACTAAGGTGGTCCCGTGACGGAACCACTGGTCTCGCGGATGCGGGCGTTCGGCACGACGATCTTCGCCGAGATGAGCGCGCTGGCGCTGCGCACCGGGTCGATCAACCTGGGGCAGGGCTTTCCCGACACCGACGGGCCGGCGGCGATGCTGGAGGAGGCGGTGCGGGCGATCAGGACCGGCGCCAACCAGTACCCTCCGGGGCCCGGCGTGCCCGAGCTACGGCAGGCCGTCTCCGAGCACCGGGCCGCCCGTTACGGCCTCGAGTACGCCGCCGACGGCGAGGTGCTGGTGACGGTGGGCGCGACCGAGGCGATCGCGGCCGCGATCCTGGCGCTGTGCGAGCCGGGCGACGAGGTGATCGCGTTCGAGCCGTACTACGACTCCTACGCCGCCTCGATCGCGCTGGCCCAGGCGCGGCTGTCCGCCGTGACGCTGCGCCCCGTCGAGGGCCGGTTCGCCTTCGACCCGGACGAGCTGCGCGCCGCCGTCACCCCGCGGACCCGCGCGATCCTGGTCAACTCGCCGCACAACCCGACGGGCACCGTGTTCACGCGCGAGGAGCTGACGGTCATCGCGGAGCTGTGCCGTGAACGCGGGCTGGTCGCGATCACCGACGAGGTGTACGAGCACCTGACGTTCGACGGGGTGGAGCACGTGCCGCTGGCCACGCTGCCCGGCATGCGCGAGCGCACGGTGATGATCTCCTCGGCGGGCAAGACGTTCTCGGTCACGGGCTGGAAGACGGGCTGGGTGTGCGCGCCGGCCGAGCTGGTGCGGGCGGTGTCGACCGTCAAGCAGTTCCTGACGTTCACGGCGAGCGCGCCGTGGCAGCTCGCGGTGGCTCACGGCCTGCGTCGCGAGTCGGCGTGGGTGGAGGAGCTGCGCGGCGGACTGCAGGACAAGCGGGACCGGCTGATGGAGGGGCTGGCGGCGGCCGGGTTCGAGGTGCTGCGGCCGTCGGGCACGTACTTCGTGCAGACCGACATCCGGCCGCTCGGCTTCACCGACGGGCTGGAGCTGACCCGCCGGCTGCCGGAGCTGGCAGGTGTGGTGGCGATCCCGACGCAGGTGTTCTACGACCATCCGGAGCGGGGCCGCCCCTTCGTGCGGTTCGCGTTCTGCAAGAAGGAAGAGGTCATCGACGAGGCGGTCGCCCGCCTCAAGCGCCTGTCGGGCTGAGCCCGCTCACCCCTGGGGGCGGTTCTCGTGGCCGGGGTCCTCGACCGGGGCCAGGGCGGCGCCGGCGGTCTCGGAGTCGGAGCCGGTGGCCAGCATCAGGTCCACCACGATCGACCGGACCTGCGCCAGGATGACGTCGGCCGAGAACCCGAGCCGTTCGGGCCGCTGCCGGCCGGCGGTCGCGGTGAGGGCCTGCCGGGCCAGCGCGGGGTCGCGGCCGGCCGCCAGCTCCAGTTGCAGCAGCAGCGCGGCCTCCGACACCTCGCGCATGGAGGCGGCCAGCGAGGCCGGCGGGGGGCTGGCCTCGCCCAGCGACACCAGGGTGCGGCGGGCCAGCACGCGGGCGTTGCGCAGCGCGTGGTCCATGGGCACGGCGGCCTTCTGGTAGCGGGCGAGCCTGGCGCGGCGGTGCCAGTGCAGGGGCGAGATCAGGGCGATCTCCCTGCTGGTGCTCAGCGCCTGCTGGAAGTCCTCGATGGCCGACTGGGTGCGGCGTCCCTCGGCCAGTGCCTCGGCGGCGAGGTCGGCGTCATGCCGTTCGATGGCGTCGGCTGCTCGTTCCAGGACCGTGGACAGCGCGTCGAGCACCGCGGAGGCGTGCCGGGCGGCGAGCGTGAACGGGCTGATCGGCAGCAGCGCCACCGCGGCGACGGCGATGAGCCCTCCGGTGAGCGCGTCGAGCATCCGGTCCAAACCGCCTCCGCCGGCTCCGGGCAGGAGCGTGGCGACGAGCACCGCCGACGAGCCGGACTGGGCCACGAACAGCGGCCCGCCGTTCAGCAGCACCGCCACGCCCATGGCCAGGGCGACGACCAGGGCGATCTGCCACGGCCCGGTGCCGATCCAGGCGACCAGCAGGTCGCCCACGCCGACTCCGAGGCTGACGCCGACCACCAGCTCGATGACCCGGCGCAGCCGCTGGCCCAGGCCGACGCCGAGGCAGATGAGGACGGAGATGGGCGCGAAGAACGGCCGGGGATGGCCGAGCAGGTGAACGGCCGCCGTCCAGGCCAGCCCGGCGCCGACGGCCGACTGCGCGATCGCGGGCCCCATCAGCCCGAACGCCGCCAGCCTCTCCCGCATATGATCGCCGAGCCTCGTTGCCACCCCTCCACCCTGGCGGATCTTTATGACATTACGGTCACACCACGCATCGTAGAAGATACCCGCCCGTAACCCTTGGGTTCGGGGGCCGTACACGCCGCGGGACCTGCGGGCGCCTGGAGCGCCTTATCGTCGAGGTCGTGGAACCAAGGAGCCGGGAGGGCACGCGCAGGCGCATCCTCGACGCGGCCTGCCGCCTGTTCGCCGAGCACGGGTACGACGAGGTGACCATGCGCATGCTCGGCGCCGCGGCGAACGCCAACATCGCTCTCAGTCCGCGCGAGGAGACGGTCTCCCGCCTCACGCAGGTGTTCCGCGCCTGCCTGAGCTGAACGGGGGCGTTCGCGGGCGGGCGGCCCCTGACACGGCAGGTCGGGCCGGGAGGGCGTTCACTCGGCCAGGAACTCGTCCACCGCGCGCTGGAACTCCCGCCGCGCCGAGACGTGGATCAGGTGTCCCGCGTCGATCGTGACCAGCCGCGCCCCGGGGATCAGCTCGGCCAGCAGCCCCGACCGGAACTGGCTCGCCGGGCCGCCCGACAGCACCAGCGTGGGCGCCGTGACCTGCCGCAGCCCGTCGCGCAAGGCCGGGTCGGGGTTGAGGAGCTGGCGCTCGGTCTCGTGGATCATCCGCCAGTCGAACCCCGTCGAGTCGTCCTCCTCGACCGGCGGGCGGCCCTCCAGCGGGTACGGCTGCGGCGGGTCCTCCAGCACCAGCCGCCCGACCAGGCCGGGATGGCGCACGGCCAGCAGGCACGCGACGACGCCGCCCAGCGAATGGCCCACCACCACCGCCCTGCCGATCCCGAGGTGGCGCAGCAGCGCGGCGACGTCGTCGGCCATGTCGGGGACGGCGTAGGAGCCGGGGTACTCGCTGGCGCCGTGGCCGCGCAGGTCGGGCGCGATGACGTGATGGCGGGCGGCGAAGTGCTGGGTGATGCCGTTCCAGTCGTTGTGGTCGGCGGTGCGCCCGTGCAGCAGCACCAGGGCGGGGGAGCCGGGGTCGCCCTCCTCACGGAAGGAGAGCTTGATCCCGTTGACGGCCGCTTCGCGTATCACAGCCGAGACCCTACCGCCCGTGCGCCAGGTCACCCGGCGACCTCCAGATGAGCGACATATCAAGACATTGGCAGAGATTGCCCATGAAGGGGCGGCCGGGAGATGAGTAGCGTCGCCAGGGGCGGGCCGGCGGGTTTGGCCTGATGTTTGCGCGGGCCGGTGAGGCGCCCGCCGGACGGCCGGGTATCTCGCCCCGGGGAACCGACCCGGGCAGGGGTGGAGAAAGGGCGACCAATGCCGGATCCGATCGAAGTGCGCAAGGTGCCGATCGAGAGCGTGACCGACGCCTCCGGCCTGGCACGGCTCATCGACGACGGCGTCATCGAGGCGCACCGCGTGCTGGCCGTCATCGGCAAGACCGAGGGCAACGGCGGCGTCAACGACTACACCCGCATCCTGGCCGACCGCGCCTTCCGCGAGGTGCTGGCGGCCAAGGGCCACCCCGCGCCCGAGACCGTGCCCCTGGTGTGGTCCGGTGGCACCGACGGCATCCTCAGCCCGCACGCCACGATCTTCGCCACCCTCGACCCGGCCAAGGCCGTCCCGACGGACGAGCCGCGCGTGTCGGTCGGCGTGGCCATGAGCGACGTGATCCTGCCGGAGGACATCGGCCGCCCCGCCATGGTGGAGAAGGTCGCGGCCGGCGTCCGCGAGGCCATGAAGATCGCCGGCATCGACGACCCGCGCGACGTCCACTACGTCCAGACCAAGACGCCGCTGCTCACCCTGGCCACCATCACCGAGGCCAGGAGCCGCGGGCAGGACACGGCCATCGAGGAGACCGGCCCCTCCATGGACCTGTCGAACTCCACCACCGCCCTCGGCATCGCCGTCGCCCTCGGCGAGATCGAACCGCCCCGGGCCGACCAGATCCACAAGGACCTGTCCCTGTACTCGTCGGTCGCGTCCTGCTCCTCCGGGGTGGAGCTCGACCGGGCGCAGATCGTCCTGGTCGGCAACGTCCGGGGGATCGGCGGCCGCTACCGGATCGGCCACAGCGTCATGAAGGACGCCCTGGACGCCGACGGGATCTGGGAGGCCATCCGCGCCTCCGGGCTGGACCTGCCCGGCCGCCCGCACCCCTCCGACCTGGGCGAGCGGCTGGTCAACGTCTTCATGAAGTGCGAGGCCGACCCCTCGGGCCGGGTGCGGGGACGGCGCAACATCATGCTGGACGACTCCGACGTCCACTGGCACCGGCAGATCAAGGCGGCCGTGGGCGGGGTGGCGGCCTCGGTGACGGGCGACCCCGCGGTGTTCGTGTCGGTCGCGGCCGTCCACCAGGGCCCCTCGGGCGGCGGCCCGGTCGCGGCCATCACCACCCACTGACCGTCTCCGCTCCATGCCCGCGCGGGTGTCAGGGAGGGGCGCCGGGCCAGCCGATGTGGGGGTCGATGACGATCTCGCCGGCATGGACCCGGCGCAGGGCCGCCACCAGGTCGTCCGGATCGCCGAGCCGCTCCTTGAGCACGTACCCGGCGCTGCCCGGCGGGCGCAGGCTGACCAGGCGGTGCACGTACCCGGCCTCGGTGCGCGAGGACAGCACGAGCAGCCCGACGGCGGGATGCCGCGACCGGATTGCCCGAGCCGTTCCCAGGCCCTCGTCGGTGTGGTCGGGCGGGAGGCTCACGTCGATGACGACGACGTCGGGACGGGTCCGCTCGACCTCGTTCAGGCCCTCGAGGTGCCCGGCGGCCGTGCCCACCACCTCGATCCCGCGCTCGGCGAAGAGCCGGACGAGGGCCTCGCGGAGGGACGGGGTGCCTTCCACGACGACGATGCGCATGACCACCATCCCCTTCCCTCGGACAGATCCTGCTTGATCAGGTGAGGGAATCCAGCACAGTTTCCCCTACCGCTCGCTCTGGTTTCCCGCGCGCAGATAGATGAGCGTCGCGAGGACCCGGCGGTTGAGGCTGCGCTGCTCGCCCGCGTCCGCGGAGACGAGGCCGAGCTTGTGGAAGATGGTGGTCAGGTTCCGCTCCACGTTGCTGAGCGCGCACGACAGCTTCTGCGCGATGGCCAGGTTGGACAGGCCGGTGGCGACCAGTGCGAGGATCTCCCGTTCGCGGGGGGTGAGGCGGGCCAGCGGGTCGGCGGCGGACGTCGTGCGGGCCGGCCGTGGCGACAGGAGCTGCCGGACCAGCTGGGGGTCGATGACGATCTGGCCCTTGACGACCCGGCTCATCGCGTCGGTGATGAGCTCCATGTCGCCGAGGCTGTCCTTGGCCATCAGGCCGACGGCGCGGGGAGGCTCCTCCAGCGCCATGAGCTTCTCGGCGTGCGCGACCTTAGGACTGCCGGCCAGGACCAGGAGGGCGACCTCCGGGTAGCGGGCGCGGACGCGCTCGGCGATGCGCAGCCCCGCGTCGGCCGGCTCGGGCTCCTTGGCCAGCCTCAGGTCCAGGGTGACGACGTCGGGCGCGTGCTCGTCGACCAGGGCCAGCGCGTGGTCGGCCGTCTCGGCGCTGCCGGCGACCTCGACGCCGAGGTGGGTGAGCGCCGTGACGAACGTGGCGCGCAGCATCGGGTCGTCCTCGACGACGATGACTCTCACAGGCCGTCTCCTTCGGCGGGATGCCCCGCACCGGCAGGGGAGCCGGCAGGGGGTGCGGCGGGCGGTTCCCCGGCGAACTCGCCGGGCAGGCGGGCGAGCAGGCGGGTGCCCCCGCCGTGCGGGCTGTCGAGGATCAGCTCGCCTCCGGCGGCTGCGACGCGCTCGGTCAGGCCGCGCAGGCCGCCGCCGGAGGCGTCGGCGCCGCCCTGGCCGTCGTCGGCGACCTCGACGAGCAGGTCCTCGCCGTCGGGAGCCAGGCGTACGCGGATGGCGGTGCCCGGGGTGGCGTGCTTGATGGCGTTGGTGACGCCTTCGGCGATGACGAAGTACGCGGTCGACTCCACATCCGGCGGCCAGCGCCGGTCGGGCACCTCGTAGGTGAGCTGCCCCGGATGGTGCCGGGCCAGGTCGGCGACCGTCTCGCGGAGGCCGTGGGCCACCAGCGAGCGGGGATGCAGCCCCTGGGACAGGTCGCGCAGGACCTTGATGGCGTCGGTGAGCCTGCCCTTGGCGGTGGCGAGCTGGCCCGCCAGGGGGCTCCCCTCGGCCGCGGCCTGGCTGTGGGCCATGCCGAGCAGCGTGAGGACGACGAAGAATCCCTGCTGAGCGCCGTCGTGCAGGGCCCGCTCGATGCGCCGGCGTTCGGCCAGCTCGGCTTCGAGCAGCCTTCGCCGCGACTCGATGACCTGCACGTAGAGCCGTACGTTCTCCATGACCAGGCCGGTGAGGGCGATCGCGCTGGTGATGGCGCGGCCACCTTCGGCCAGGGCGGCGTCGTGCTCGATGACGCACAGCAGCTCGCCGCCGCGGGTGACGGGGGTACGGGCGCGCGCGTGGTCCTCGGTGTCCGCGGCGGGGTGTCCGGCCAGGTCGGTGAGCGCGCCGTCGCGCCGGGGCAGCAGGAGGCGCAACGTGGGGTCGCCGGCCGCCTCGGCCAGGGCCGTCTGCAGGGCCGCCAGCGGAGGGGCCCGCAGCCCGCCGAGCCGGGCGGGCAGTTCGGCGATGCGCAGCTCGCGGCGCCACTGCAGCCCGACCGACACGAGATAGGCGACCACGATGCCGACCGCGGCGCCGCCGAGCATGAGCACCTCGACGCCGAGCCGGAAGCCGAGCGGGCGGCCGGTGGCGCTGGACACCGAGGAGACGATGACCAGCGCGCCCACCGTGATCATGATGGCCCAGACGGGGCCCGTGTGGCGGCGGCGCAGTGCGAGCGCGGACAGGAGCCGGCGCAGCACCAGGGCGATGCCCACCACGCCGAGCACGGCCATGACGAGGCTGCCGGCGATCGCCCATCCCGTGTTGACCTGGGGGATGTTGTAGTTCCAGCGTCCGGTGGGACGGTCGGTGAGGTAGCGGGCCACCTGGGTGCCGACGCAGGCCAGATAGCTGACGGCGACGTAGGCGCGGTCGACCGGCCCGCGCAGGCGGCCCGACGGCACGCTCAGCGCCAGGTGCGCGAAGACCCCCACGTAGAGGAACGCGAGACAGAACCCCACCCCGAACAGCACCGGGTCGTCGCTGGTCCGCAGGAACTGCAGGTAGTAGGCGGTGCCGAGAGCGATCAGCAGGAGACCGACGCGGGCTCGCCGCGCGCGGGCCCACAGCACGCCGCCGGCGACGATCAGCGGCACGCCGAACCCGTGGTAGCCCACGCGCACCCAGGACGCGGTCGGCGGCCCGACTTCCCAGGAGGCGGCGATCGCCCATGCCGCCGCCGCCAGCGCGACCGCGGTCACCGAGACGGCGATCAGGGTATCCGGCACCCTCCACCCGCCGGCCACGGTCCTCACCGAGTCTCGCCACCCTCCGGCCTGTGGTTTGCACGCTCCCGGCCCCGGGTTTTCCCTCTGCCGGGGGTCGAGGATGCCATCTGTGAAGTGCGGGTTTGTCAGGTGCGCAAAGCTGATCATATCGATCCACACTCAGGGTGAACATCCCGTCGCCCGGAGGTGCCCGGTATGTCGCAGTACGTTCTACCCACGCTGGTGCAGGGGCCGTACCAGCTCGAACAGCGGCGCCTGGTGGTCGACGCGGGCCTGATGGCCGTCGTCTTCCGCAACGGGGTGCCGCGCGCGGTGTGCGGGCCGGGCCGGCACGGACCGATGATCGGCCTGTTCACCGGGCGCAGGCTGCCCGCGACCGGCGAGCTTTCGGTGCTGCTGTTCGACACGGCGCCGCAGACGGTGCTGATGGCGGCCGACGACGTCCGGCTCGCCGACGGGCGCGAGGTGGGGGTGACCGCGGTCGCCGTGGTGGAGCCGCGCTGGAGCGCCGACCCGGGGATCCTCCTCGAGGTCGCGGGCCGCTACGGCGTGCTCAGCTCCCGGTACGGCGAGGCGGCGGGATTCCAGCTCGACGCCGACTTCCGCGCGTGGGCACGCGCCCTGCTGCGCCGGCGCGAGCACGACGACGTCTACCAGATCGACGACCGGCGCGACGCGCTGACCGGGATGAGCGCGGTGCACGGGACCGCCGGTCCCGGCGAGGGCCTGCTGGTCGTCGAACGGTTCGTCCACGTGAACATCACCCCCGACCCGGTGGTCACGTCGATCAGGGACGTGCGGGGGAAGGCCGAGGTCGAGACCGCCCGGCTGGCGGCCAAGACGGCCCTCCAGCCGGTCAGGGCCGCGCTGGACGCGATCAAGGCCCGGTACGCCGACCGCATCGCGCGCGAGCACGGCATGAGACAGGCGGCGCTGGACGTGGACCTCGCCGCCGTGTACGGGGTGGTGCCGCTGTTCATGCGCGACCCGGAGGCCGGCACCGCGATCGAGCAACTGCGCTGGCAGGTGCTGAAGGGGCTGCTCGGCGAGTACGCGGACACGATCCCGTTCGCGGCCGAGGCGCTCGGCGTCACCCCCACCGAACTGCTCCAGGAACTCGCGCGGGGACGGGTGCCCGGCCCCGCCACGGCGGATCCGCCGGCCTTCCCCGATGAGGTCGGACAACTCGACGACAGGAGGCGTCCCGCATGAGCCCGAACCCCGGCAAGCCGGTGGACAACCCCGAGGACGATTCCCGCTCGCGCCATCCCGGCAAGGGCGCCGGGCAGGAGGCGCCGGACGCGCGTGGCGGCGGTCCGGGCAGCGGGGGCGGGCGACGTCAGGGCGGGGGCCGCCGCCCGGACACCCCGCCAGACCCTCATGAGGGCATCCAGGTTCGGCACCGTATCCGCTTCGCCCCACAGCGTCCCCCGGCTCCCGAGCAGCCCCAGAGTGGTGAGAGGCGAGGCGAGGGCAGCACCCAGGGCCACGGCCACGGTCACGGCCACGGCCACGGCCACGGCCACGGCCACGGCCACGGCCACGAGAGTAATGGCGGAGGGCGCGGTGGTGAGCGGAGCACGGGTTCGGGCGCCGCGCCCGGTGGCGGCCAGAGCCGAGGGCGGCGTGAGGAGGGCACGGCCCGGGCGCCCGAGGCGACGGGGGGCGCGGCGATCTGGGGCATCGACCGCCAGGCGCAGGAACGCCTCCGGGAGCAGATGTCCCACCAGGACGTGGGCCGCGAGCGGCACGACGCCGGCCGGCCGCCCGCCGAAGCCGGGACGACGCACCAGCACCGCCCACCCACGCAGTTGCGGTCGCGCGACGGGGCCGACGGTGATCCGGTGTCGAACCCGTACCAGGGACTGCAGGAGCGTGGCCGGGGAGGCGGAGAAGGCTCCGCCCAGAAGCCGGCCGAGCAGGGACACTCCGGGCACGCCGCGGAGCCGCCGAAGCCCTCGTCCCACGAGCCCTCGCAGTACCGGACCGACTTCCACAGCATCGTCAGCGGCCCCATCCCCAGGGACCCGCACAGCACCCAGGACCACAAGTCCGGCCTGGACTCCGGGACGGGGGGACAGCGGCCATGAGCGGAGAACCCGGCAACCCCAGTGACCTGAACGAGCTGCGCGACATCATCCGGCAGGCCCAGAGCATGGGCGCCCCGTACCCGCAGGACCCGGCGGCGCGGATCACCGTGGGACGGGACGGGAAGATCTACCGCGGCGATCAGACAGGCGACGAACCGGTGTCGAAGGTCCACCACGGCACCTTCGCCGCCCTCTCGCGCCGGGCCGAACGGCGGCTGGCCGAGGACCGGCGGTTCGCGCGCACCCACATGCCGGAGGGCACCGTCTACATCGACGAGCCGGACGTGCGCGGGTGGGCGTACTCGATCACGACCGAGCTCAACGAGCGCTACACGCTCTTCGCGTTCTTCGACGGGCGCGAATACCGCGTCAAGCTCGTCGAGCCGGCCCTGGAGCAGCTCGTACGGCGCAAGATCGTGGACGCGCACGACGGGCACCTCTACCCCGACGGGACGATCTGCCTCTCGGAGACGCGCGGTGCGGGCCAGCCGACGCTGGAGGAGGCGTTCTCCAAGTCCGTGCTGTGGGCCCTCGGCATGGGGTTCGTCCGCAACGGCTACCGGTTCCCGTTCGCGGCCGAGGGACGGTGACGGCCGTGATGCGGGTCAGGATCACCGACCACGCGCTGGAGGCGATCGTCACCAGGATCGGCGGGGTGCCTCCGGAGGCGGGCGGCGCGCTCTTCGGGCCGCCGGGGACCGACCTGGTCACCGGCCTGCTGCAGGACGAGCCGGCGACCGCCACGGACGTCCGCTACCACACGAGCGCCTGGCTCATCGAGCAGGCCGCGCTGACGCAGCGGAACACCGCCGCGCGGTTCAAGGGCATCGTCCATTCCCACCCGGCCGGCCTGCCGGAACCCTCCGGCCAGGACCGCCGCGAGTTCGGCCGCTCCCTCGGCCTCAATCCGCACCTGGGCAGGTTCCTCGCGCCGATCGTGACCCACGACGACCGGCCGCCGGCCGCCCACGAACTGGTCAGCCGGGGAGTGCGGGTGTCATGGTACGGCGCGGTGAGCGCGGCGGACGGCGTCCAGGTGCTGCCGATGCACCCGCTCGTGCTGCCGGTCTGTGAGTCCCTGGCCCGCGCCGGAGCGGGCGAGGTGCGAGAGCCGGAGGTGCTCACCGTGGACGGCGCGCCGGTGATCGCCGTGGCCGTCCGGTTCGACGCGCTGCCCTCGGTGTCGGCGGCGCTGTTCGGGGTGGACTTCCCCGCCGTGCCTCCGGTGCTGGTGACGCACGGCTCGCCCGTGCCTCTGACCTGGGACCTGGCGGCCCCGGCCGCCGACCGGCTGGCCCTGGCCGTCAGAGGGGCGCGGCGGCCGGGACGCCGGCCGACGACGCCGGTCCGCTCGCGACTGGGCTCGCTGGGCTCGCGATGGGACTTGGGCTCGCGGTTGGGCCCACGGTTGGGCTCGCGACTGGGCGAGGCGAGGGACCGGGCGGCCGCGCCCGTGCGGCGAAGGCGCGCCACGGGGCTGTTCGCGCGCAGCGCCGGGCTGGTCTCCCGAACGCTCGCCGACCGGCACGTCGTGGTGGCAGGGGCGGGATCGGTCGGCGCGTACGTCGCCGAATGCCTGGCCCGCTCGGGCGTCGGCCGGCTGACGGTGGTCGATCCCGAGCGGGTCGCGCCGGAGAACCTGGGACGCAGCCCGTACACGGTGGGCGACATCGGACGGCCGAAGGTGTCGGCGCTGGCCTCCCGCCTGGTCGCGATCAACCCGGAGCTGACCGTGCGCGTCGAGCGGTGCGGCGTCCAGGCGCTCGACCCGGGCGACCTGGCGGAGACGCTGCGCGACGGCGACCTGCTGGTGGCCGCGACCGACGACAGCCGTGCCCAGCGCCGCCTGGACCACCTGGCGTACTGGACCGGCGTGCCGGCGATCTTCCCCGGCCTGTACCGGGGAGCCGCGGGAGGAGAAGTGATCATGACGTATCCGGGCTCGGCGTGCTGGGGCTGCGCGACGGCCGGTGTGCGTGACCTGTCGTCCGACACGGCGCTGGTCCAGCCGACGCACTACGGCACCGGCCGCCTGCTGGCCGAGCCCGGGCTGATCGTGGACATCCAGCACGTCTCGGCGGCGGCGACCAAGATCGCGCTGGCCCTGTTGCACCAGTCCGGCGAGGAAACCCGGATCGCCGGATTCCTCGCCGGTCCGCGAGAGCGTGGCCAGTCGTACGTCGCCTTCGGCACCGAGCCGGGGTACTGGCTGTTCGGGCACGTCCTGCGTGACGCACCGGGTCAGCACGCGTTCCAGACGGTCTGGATGAGCGTCGACCGCCGGCCCGACTGCCCGGTGTGCGGGCCCGAGGACGCGCGGACCGACCCCCTGGCCGCGCCCGCCCGGGACATCAGCCCGGAGCGCCTGCGCCACCTCGTCGGCCGTGGGAGACGACCATGACCCCCGCGCCGACCCCCGCGCCCCCGCCGGCCCCCCGGCCCGGCGCGGGCTCCTCGTCCCCGCGGGCCCTTCGCGCCGGGCCCGCGCGCCCGTCCAGCGTCCGGCCCGGCACAGGCCCCGAGATCACGGGGGCCGGGAGCCCGCCCGCCGGGTGCTCCGCCGTACTGCGGGTGGTCAGGCTGCCCGCGACGGCCGCCGTCCCCGAGCCCGGGAACGAGCGGCAGACGGTCGCCGGCGTCCTCCGGAACAGGGTGACGGAGTTCCTGACCGGCGTACGCCACACCGACCCCGTCACCGTTCAGGCCAGGGTCCGGCGCGACCCGGCGGCGGGCACGCGGATCGAGCTGGCGCTCTCGGGCCGCGCGGTGACCGTCGCCGGCCACGCCGCCCGCTGCCGCGACCTCCTCGCCGGCCTGGTGGACCTGGCCTCCCACCGGGACGAACCCGGCCCCCACGACAAGCGGCACCACCCGTACGGCCGGGACGATGACGCCGGTGGGCGGGCGTGGCGGCTCACTCCCGCTCCCGCCGGGCGCCCACCCGGGTACGGAGCCGTGTCTTGGCCCGTCGGCGGGCTGCGATGGGCGGCGCTGCTGGACGCCGTCGAACGCTCCGACGGGCCCTGCGGCGTCCACGTGACGCTCGTCCCCATGGCCCCGCCGCTGTCCGCGCTGCCCGTGCTGCGCCGGGCGATCCGGCGCGCCGACGGACGGCGCCCCACCCTCAGGGACGACCGTGACGACCGGGATGACCGGGACCGCGCCGCCGGGAGCGGCGAGACGGCGGCGCTCGACCTTCTGGAGAGCACACCGGTGGTCTTCCACGCGACCCTGACGGTCACCGCGCACGATCCCGCCGTGGCCGCGGAGCTGGCAGCGGCACTCGGCGCGCCAGGTCTGACCCCGGAGCCGGCGGCGGCCCCGTCCCTGTCCGGCGCTCTGGATGCGATCCCGTCTCGGTCCGGCGCGCTGGAAGGGGCCCCGTCCCGCTCCGGCACCCTGCCGGCGGCCTCGTCCCGCTCCGGCACTTTGGAGGCGATCCGGACGGGCGCGATCGTCGCGCCGCGGACCGCCGCGGGTCTCGTGCCGCTGACGGCCCTGCCGATGGACGCCGTCACCGTCCACGCGCGGCGACCGGCGGTCGTCGCCCGGTACGCCCCGCGGACAGGGGCGGCCGGCGTGTGGCTGGGCCGCTCGGCCGGCGGACGCCCCTACCGGCTCCGGGTTCCCGACCTGAACCAGCACCTCCTGGTCACCGGCCTGACCGGGTTCGGCAAGACGACCACGGTCATGACGCTGCTGCGGCGGCTGTGGCGCGAGCACGCGATCCCGTTCCTGGTCATCGACCCGGAGAAGACCGAGTACCTCCCCCTGGGCGCGGTCACGCTGAGCCTCGGACGCGACGGGACGCAGATCAACCCGCTGGCCGTTCCCGAGGGCGTGGACAGGGCGGCGTTCGCCGACACCGTGGCCGAATGCCTGGACGCCGCCACGGGCCTGTCGGCGACGTGGCCGTTCGCGGCGGCGGCGCTGCGCAACGCGGTCACCGACCTCTACCACGGCGACGACCCGCCCAGCGTGGCCACGTTCTACCGGGCGGTCCTGGAGCAGGCCGGCGCGCACGGCGGCGCGGGGGAGCAGGCCGCCAACCTGCGCGCCTCGCTCGGCCAGCGCGTGCAGAGCCTCGTGGCGGGCGCGGGCGGCGACGCCCTGGCGGGTGGTCCCGGCGCGGGGCTGGACTGGGGACGGCTGCTGTCGGCGCCCGCGGTCATCACCCTCGCCGGCTTCGGTGACCGGACGGCCCGGCAACTCGCGTTCGGACTGCTGCTGGCCGGCATGGTCGCCTACCGGCGCGCGAACCCCCTGCCCCGGTTCGGCCACCTGGCCGTGCTGGAGGAGGCTCACCTGCTGCTCGGGAACGGCCCGGGCGCCGGGCACAGCGAGGGTGTCGTGACGGCCGCCGCGGAGGCGACCGCGACGGCGATCTCGACGCAGCGCTCGTACGGCCAGGGGTTCGTGCTGGTGTCGCAGAGCCCGCGGCAGCTTCCCGGCGAGGTGACGCGGCTGTTCCCCAACCGGCTCACCCACCGGCTGGCCGAGGACCCCGGCGAGGGCGCGCTCGGCCAGGTGGCCGACCAGGTGCCGATGCTGGGCAGGGGCGAGGCGTTCGTCGTGGACGCGGGCGGCCATCCCGCCCCGGTGTGGGTCACGGTGGTCCCCGAACCCGGCGGCGCCACAACGCCCGAGGCGCCTACCGAACAGGTCGCCGGGACGTCTTCCGGGTACGGGCCCGCTGGTCCCGCGCCCTCTTCCGAGAACGGATCCGCTTATCACGCGGGGCCGCCCGAGCGGATCTGGTGCCAGGCGTGCCCGCGCCCGTGCGCGGCCCGGCACTGGCTGCGTCTGGTGCCGGAGGTCGAGAGCGGGCTGGCCGGCGTGCCGGAGGACGGGCAGGCCGATGCGGCGATGGGCATGCTGGAGCACCTGATCGTCCGTGACCGGATGCGCCCCTCGTACGTGGAGTTGCACGCCGGGTTCTACTGCGTCATCGCGAGGACGCTGACCCGGGCGCGCGCGACCGACCGGCGCCGGGCGGCGGCCGCCCAGCGGGAGGCGCGGCGCGTCGCCGACCGGGTGGCGGAGGACACGCGACGAGGGGCGGAGCTGGACAGATGACGGCCAACGAGGACCTGGAGAGGATCCGGCAGGCGGTCACCGGCCGAGCCGGACCGGCGACCCCATCCGTCCAGGGCCCACACGTCCAGGGCCCGCACGTGGAGGGCCCGTACGTTCAGGGCCCGCACGTGGAGGGGCCGCGCGTTCAGGGCCCGCACGTGGAGGGATCGCCGGGCCCGTACGCGGCGGGACCGGCGGTTTCCGAGGGCAAGACGGCGGGGAAGGGCAAGAAGAAGGGAGGTCCGGCCCCGCTGTCGCCCGATCCGCCGCCCGCCCGGCCCTCAGAGCCCGCGCCCGCACCGCCCGAGCGGCGCTCCGGCGGGGGCGTGCTGTTCACGATCCTCCTCCTGGTGGCCACGGTGTTCGCCGTCAACTACTTGACGGAGTCCGACCTGTCCCGGCTGCAGCTGCCCTCCTGGCTCTCGGGCCCCTCGGCGGGCTCCAGCCAGGGCCCCGGAACGTCGGGCGGATCCGGCGCGTACGCCGGGCGTGGGGAGCCGAGACTGAAGATCAGCCCGAGGCGCGGCTCGGCGCGGACGACGATCACCGTCACCGGGTCCGGGTTCATCCGCAACGGGCAGGTGCGGCTGACCTTCCACGCGCACCTCATGGGCACGGCCAAGACCGACGGCACGGGCCGTTTCAAGACGCGGATGCGCGTTCCGAACGCCGGCTTCTACGGCCACTTCCCCGGCCAGACGTTCTCCATCAGCACCACCGAGTGGACGCGCGACGGGGTCTATCAGGGAAACGGCCCCAGGGTCGGGTTCCACCTCACCTGACCCGGGCCCGCCGGCCGGTGCGGTCGCTGCCACGACCGCACCGGGACGGCGGCGGACGGGCCCAGCGACAGGCATACGGCTCGGCTTCGCATCATCAGGGCCGGGCGCCTTCAGCCTTCAGAAGCGAACCCTCAGCCTCCAAAGATGAGACTTCAGCTTCAGAAGATGAAGTGGCGGGCGGACGGCGTCAGCACGGCCGTCTTCGAGGCGGTGCCCCAGGCGGCGTCCAGCTCGCCCGCGAGCGCCTCCGCGAGCCGCGTCACGTCGCGCGCCGCCGTCTCGTGCAGGGCCTCCGCGACCACGAGCACGGAACGCGTCGTGTCGCGGACGGCCGAAAGGCCGCTCTGCCGGTTCGTCCAGCGCCGGGCGTGGGCCCGGCCGGCGCCGTCGGCGAAGACCACCTCACCGGGCGCGGGGTGCTCGGTCTCGCCGGAGAAGGTCAGGTACGTCTCGTCGCCCGCGGCGTGCCGTACCTCCAGGAAGTCCGTGACGTGCTCGACGTCGAACACCGCCACCGGGATCGCGTACGCCACCGACACCGCGTTGCACAGATCGATCAGCGGGTGGATGCGCGGCAGTGTGCCCTCCTTGCGCAGCCGCCGCAGCAGCGACTCCGAGGCGCAGCGGTACTGGGTCGGCTTGAGGCCCATCCGCCCGAACGCCCGCCGCCACGCCTGGATCTCCGGCAGCTCGCCCTCCGGCGACCCCTCCAGCCGCCCGGCGGCCGTCGCCGAGAACTGGGCCACCCGGGCGTCCACGGAGACGTCCGGCCGGATCCCCTCGGCGTACAGCACCGCCGGAACCAGCTCCGGGAAGTCGCGCCAGATCGTGTCCGCGTGCCCGAACCGCACAGCCACCCCCAAGATCAAGAGGTTCCAGCCTACCGGGCGGCGCGCCGTCCACACGGCCGACACCCTCGCACCGCTGCGGCCGGACGGCGCGTCCAAGAGGGCGGGTGTGTCGCGGACGGCGGACGTGTGGGGAGAGGCGCGTTGGGAGGGCGGGTGTGCTGCGGGAATGCTGGGAGAGCGGGCCTGTTCCGGAGGGCGGGGGTCGGGAGGGCGGGTGTGCTGCGGGACGGCAGGCGTGTTGGGACGGCGGGCGTGTTCGGGAGGCGGGGGAAGGCGGCGGTAGTGTCGGGAACTGTGCCGAGCATTCCGCAACCTCTCGACCCGGACGACGACGGCCGCGCCGCGCCCGCCCTGGCCGCCGTCCTGGCCTCCTACCAGGAGGGCACGGCCGGCGCCGCAGACGTGCTGGCCGCTCTCACCGGGGCCCGGCTCCTCGTGCCCGTCGTGGCCCTGCTGACCGAGTCCGAGGTCGGCGAGCACGGGCTGCGGCAGGAGAAGGAGAGCGAGATGGCGCTGCCCAAGCTCGTCGGCAAGGACGGCAGGGAGGCGGTGCTGGCGTTCACGGGCACGGACGCGCTGACGCGGTGGCGGCCGGACGCCCGGCCCGTGCAGGCGACCACTCCGCAGGTGTGCCAGGCGGCGACCCACGAGCGGGCCGCGGCCGTGGTGGTGGACGTGGCGGGGCCGGTGCCGTTCGTGATCGAGGGAGAGGTGCTGGAGGCGCTGGCCGCGGTCGCCTCGGGCACGCTGGACCAGGTGGCGGGGGTGACGGTCGCCCGCATGCAGGCCGCCCCCGCTCCGCGGCGCCGCCGCTGGTTCTCCCGCAAGGCCACCTGACCGCCCTGATCCTCGCGTGGCCGGGTGTGGCCGGGTGGGCCAAGAGGGCCGCGTGGAGCGGTTCGTCGCACTAGGGTCGCCCTGTGGCGGGACTGGTGGCACTGTCGGCGCTGGTCGGCTTCCTCGCCGGCCCCTACGTCCGCACCCTGGCGGGCGGCTTCACCCGCGACCCGGACGCGGATCTTCCCGCCGGGCCTCACGCGGACATGGATTCCCACGCCGCCCCCGACACATCCCCCGGCTCCGCCACCGACACCACCCCCCGAACGCCCCCCGGCACCGCCCCCCGAACCGACGAACAACCCCCGGACACCCGGGCCGAGGCGCGGGAGGCGTTCGCGCGGGTCCTGCGCACCACGCCGCTCCCCCCCTGGCCGCCGTACCTGGAGGTCGCCACCGCCGCCGTCGCGGCCCTGGTCACCTGGCGCGCCGGGCTGCCCTACCTCTACCTCGCCCTGGCCGGTACCGCCCTCGCCGTGATCGACTGGCGTACCTCACGGCTGCCGGACGTCATCACCCTGCCCTCGTACCCGCTGCTGGCGCTCAGCCTGCTCCCCACCGGCGAGCTGCCGCGCGCCCTGCTGGGCGCGGCGGCGCTGGCCGCCGTCTACGGCGCGCTGTGGCTGGCCAGGCCGGCCGCCATGGGCCTCGGCGACGTCAAGCTGGCCGGGCTCATCGGCATGGCCGCCGCCGCGCGGGGCTGGGAGGCGTGGGTGGTGGCCGCCGTCGCCGGGCAGCTCCTCGGCGCCCTGTACGCCCTCGCGCTGCTCCTGACGCGGCGGGCGAGCCGGGACTCGCAGTTCCCGCTCGGACCCTTCATGCTGCTCGGTGCTCTGGCCGCCGTGTGTCTCGCCTGGTGAACGTTCGGCCATCCCACCGGCCGGGACGTGGAAGACTTGTACGCATGTTGCGCTGGTTGACCGCCGGAGAGTCCCACGGGCCGGAGCTCGTTGCCGTCATGGAGGGCCTGCCGGCCGGGGTCGAGGTGACCACGGCCGCCATCGACGAGGCGCTGCGCCGCCGCCGTCTCGGCTATGGCCGCGGCGCCCGGATGAAGTTCGAGCAGGACCAGGTGACGATCGTCGGCGGCGTCCGCCACGGCCGCACCATGGGCAGCCCGGTCGCCGTGCGCGTCGGCAACACCGAGTGGCCGAAGTGGGAGAAGGTCATGGCCGCCGACCCGGTCGACCCGGCCGAGCTGGAGGGGCTGGCGCGCAACGCGCCGCGCTCGCGGCCCCGGCCGGGCCACGCCGACCTGGCGGGCATGCAGAAGTACGGGTTCGACGACGCGCGGCAGGTCCTCGACCGGGCCAGCGCCCGCGAGACGGCGGCCCGGGTGGCTCTCGGCGAGGTGGCCAGGCGCTTCCTCAAGCAGGCGCTCGGCGTCGACATCGTCAGCCACGTCACCGAGATCGGCGGCGCCAGGACACCGGCCGAGACCCTGCCCGGTCCGGGCGACCTGGCCCGGATCGACGACGACCCGGTCAGGTGCTCCGACCCCGAGGGCAGCGCCGCCATGGTCGCCGTCATCGACCAGGCGCACAAGGACGGCGACACGCTCGGCGGCGTCGTCGAGGTGCTCGCCTACGGCCTGCCGCCCGGTCTCGGCAGCTACACCCATTGGGACCGCCGCCTCGACTCCCGGCTGGCCGGGGCGCTCATGGGCATCCAGGCGATCAAGGGCGTGGCCGTCGGCGACGGGTTCGAGACGGCCCGCCGGCCCGGCTCCCGCGCCCACGACGAGATCGAGTACACCACCGAGAACGGCGTCAAGCGCGTCACCAACCGCGCGGGCGGCATCGAGGGCGGCATGACCAACGGCGAGGTCCTGCGGGTCAGTGCCGCCATGAAGCCCATCTCGACCGTGCCGAGGGCGCTGGCCACGATCGACGTCAGGACCGGCGAGGCCGCCAAGGCCCACCACGAGCGCTCCGACGTGTGCGCCGTCCCGGCCGCGGGCATCGTGGCCGAGGCGATGGTGGCGCTCGTCCTGGCCGACGCCGCGCTCGAGAAGTTCGGCGGCGACTCCGTCGAGGAAGTCGCCCGCAACCTGTCCGGCTACCTCTCCTCCATGGTGATCAAGTGATCAGAGCCGTGCTGATCGGACCGCCCGGGTCCGGCAAGACCACCCTCGGCCGCCTGCTCGCCGCGCGGCTCGGCGTCGCCTTCCGCGACACCGACGCCGACGTGGAGGCCGTCGCCGGCAAGCCCGTCTCCGACATCTTCGTCGAGGACGGCGAGGAGCGCTTCCGCGAGCTGGAGCACGAGGCCGTCCGCCGGGCCCTGGCCGAGCACGACGGGGTGCTGTCGCTCGGCGGCGGCGCCGTGCTCAACGAGGAGACGCAGGCGCTGCTCGCCGGTCAGCCCGTCGTCTACCTCCAGGTGGGCCTGGCCGACGCGGTGCAGCGGGTCGGTCTCGCCTCGGCGCGGCCGCTGCTGGTGCTCAACCCGCGCAGCCGGCTCAAGAAGCTCATGGAGGAGCGGCGGCCCGTCTACGAGCGGCTCGCCGTCCTGACCGTCGTCACCGACCAGCGCGCCCCGGAGGAGCTGGCCGACGAGATCGTGAAGGGGCTGGCGTCATGACCGCGACCAGGATCACCGTGCGTGGCGACAGCCCGTACGACGTGGTGGTCGGCGCGGGCGTGCTGGGCGAGCTGCCGGCGCTGCTCAAGCCGGGGGTGCGCACGGTCGCCGTGGTCCACCCGGCCGGGCTGCCGGAGATCGCCCGCCCGGTGTGCGCGTCGCTGTCCGACGCCGGGTTCGACGTGGTGGCGCTGCCCGTGCCCGACGGCGAGCAGGCCAAGACCGTCGAGGTCGCGGCGCAGCTGTGGTCGGCGTTCGGCCGTTACGGCGTGACCCGTTCCGACGCCGTGGTGGGCGTCGGCGGCGGGGCCACGACCGACCTGGCGGGGTTCGTGGCGGGCACGTGGCTGCGCGGCATCCAGGTGGTGCTGGTGCCGACGACGCTGCTCGCCATGGTCGACGCCGCCGTCGGCGGCAAGAACGGCATCGACACGCCCGAGGGCAAGAACCTCGTCGGCACGTTCCTGCCGCCCGCCGGCGTGCTGTGCGACCTGACGACGCTGGCCAGCATGCCGCGCGCCGACTACGTGGCGGGCCTGGCGGAGATCATCAAGGGCGGGTTCATCGCCGACCCGGTCATCCTCGACCTGGTCGAGCAGGACCCGGCCGACGCCACCCGGCCCGAGGGCCGGCACACGCGCGAGCTGATCGAACGCAAGATCCAGGTCAAGGCCGACGTCGTGGGCGCCGACCTGCGCGAGGCCGGGCTGCGCGAGATCCTCAACTACGGCCACACCCTCGGCCACGCCATCGAACGCGCCGAGCACTACCACATGCGCCACGGCGAGGCCATCGCCATCGGCATGGTCTACGCGGCCGAGCTGTCCCGCCTCGACGGCCGGATCGGCGCCGACCTCGTCGAGCGCACCCGGTCCATCCTCACCGCCGTCGGCCTGCCCACCGGCTACCGCGCCGACGCCTGGCCGCGCCTGCGCGACCACATGCGGCTGGACAAGAAGAACCGCGGCGCCAAGCAGCGCTTCGTGGTCCTCGACGGCCTGGCCCAGCCGGGCCGCCTGGAGGACCCGTCCGAGGAGCTGCTCGAAGCCGCCTACCAGGAGATCTCCCGCTGACGCCGTCATGAGACACTACGGTTCCTACGTCGCGCTCGGCGACAGCTTCACCGAAGGGCTCAACGACCCCGGCCCCGACGGCCGCTTCCGCGGCTGGGCCGACCGGGTCGCCGAGCGCCTGGCCGAGGACAGCCCCTCCTTCCGTTACGCCAACCTCGCGGTGCGCGGCAAGCTGCTCGACCAGATCGTCGAGGAGCAGGTGCCGCTGGCCGTGCAGATGGCGCCCGACCTGGTGAGCCTGTGCGCCGGGGGCAACGACCTGCTCCGGCCGGGCAGCGACCCCGACGTCATGGCCAAGACCCTCGCCCGGGCCGTGCGCGAGCTGCGGGCGTGCGGGGCCGACGTGCTGCTGTTCACGGGCGTCGATCCGCGTGACACGCCGCTGATGCGGCGCCTGCGCGGCCGTTTCGCGATCTTCTACCTGCACATCCGCTCGATCGCCGACCTGTACGGGTGCAAGCTGGTCGACCAGTGGTCGATGCAGGGGTTGCGCGACTGGCGGGCCTGGAGCGAGGACCGGCTGCACATGAACGAGGACGGCCACCGGCTGGTCGCGGCCCGCGTGCTCGACGTGCTGGGGGTGCCGTTCGACGACTGGCGCAAGGTGTGGCCGGAGCGCACGGCCGACCCCCGGGTACGCCGGCGTGAGGACGCCCAGTGGGTGCGCGAGTACCTGGTGCCGTGGGTGGGACGCCGCCTGCGCGGCACCTCCTCGGGCGACGGCCTCGACCCCAAGCGCCCCGACCTCGCCCCCTGGACTCCCGACGCCCCCTGACGTCCTTCCGAGGTCCCTTGACGTCCCATCCGGGCCACCGCACGGGGTTGAGGTGCTTCCGGGGCGATGAGTGCGGCGTCGGGAGAGCGAGGCTCGCGCGGGAGGACGCCTGAGGGCGGGGATCTCCTGCGCCTCGGCACCCGGGAGCGCGCCCCTGAGCCCAGAAGAAGGCGCGCGTTTCCCGTGCGTGGGTGAGCCGTGGGCCGGTCATGCGGGCGAGGCCGCGCCGCCGAGCTCAGGACGTCGTCAGGACGGCTCGCTCGACAGGCGCTTGAGGGCGGCGCGCGGGACGGCCGGGTCGGTGGTGCGCCAGAACGGCGGCAGCGACCCGAGCAGGAAACCGCTGTAGCGGGCCGTGGCCAGCCGGGGGTCGAGCACCGCGATGACGCCCTTGTCGTGCTGCGAGCGCAGCAGCCGGCCCGTGCCCTGGGCGAGCAGGAGCGCGGCGTGGGTGGCGGCGACCGACATGAACCCGTTGCCGCCCTTGGCCGCGACGTGGCGCTGCCGGGCGGAGGTGAGCGGGTCGTCCGGGCGGGGGAACGGCACCCGGTCGATGATGACCAGCCGCAGCGACGGTCCCGGGACGTCCACGCCCTGCCACAGCGACAGCGTGCCGAACAGGCAGGTCGGCTCGTCCTCGGCGAACTGCTTGACCAGCAGCATCGTCGAGTCGTCGCCCTGGCACAGCAGCGGGACGTCCAGCCGGTCGCGCAGCGCCTCGGTGGCGGCCTTGGCGGCCCGCATCGAGGAGAACAGGCCGAGCGTCCGTCCGCCGGCCGCCTCGATCAGCTCGGTGATCTCGTCGAGGTACGCCTCGGGCAGGCCGTCGCGGCCAGGCTGGGGGAGGTGCTTGGCGACGTACAGGATGCCCGCGCGCTGGTGGTCGAACGGCGAGCCCACGTCGATGCCCTGCCACTCGGCGGCACGCCCGCCCCGCTGCCCCTCCCCGGAACCCGAGCCTGAGCCGGAACCCGAGCCGGAGCCGGAGCCGGAGGCCGGGCCGGCATCGGTGGCGGAGGCGCCGGTGTCGGGGCCGTTGGCGCTCGGGCCGACCAGACCCCACTGGCGGGCCATGCCGTCGAAGGTGCCGCCGAGGGCCAGCGTGGCCGAGGTGAGCACCACCGTGCGGTCACCGAACAGCCGCTCGCGCAGCATGCCGCCCACGCCCAGCGGCGCGACGCGCAGCGTGGGCGCGCGCCGGTCGGTGCCCGCGTCGAGCCAGACCACCTCGGCCCGGTCGGTCTCGGAGGCGTGGCCGTAGGCCTCCAGCATGCGCACCGCCGTGTCGTGCACCTCGTCCAGCGCCGTGAACGCGGCCTTGCGCTGGCCGGCGCGGTCGGGGTCGTCCTTGTCGGCGCCGCGCGGCCCGAGCGCGGTGACGCAGCGGGCCGCGGCGTCGCGCACCAGCGCCAGCGTCAGCCCGAGCACCTGCGGCAACTCGTCGATCCGGCCCGCGGGCGCGGCGGCCAGCAGCGCCTTGAGGTCCTCGCCGGCCTCCATGAGCTGGTCGGCGATCGGCTGCTCGATGAGCCGCCCCACCCGTCGTACGGCCAGCATGACCGACGTCTCCGACAGCTCCCCGGTCACCACGGACGTCACCCGGTCGACCAGTTCGTGGGCCTCGTCGACCACGACCGTGTCGTGCTCGGGCAGCACCGGCAGGTCGCCCATGGCGTCGATGGCCAGCAGCGCGTGGTTGGTGACGACGACGTCCACCTCGCCGGCGCGGGCGCGGGCCATCTCGGCGAAGCACTCGGCGCCGCTGGGGCAGCGGCTGGCGCCCAGGCACTCCTGCGCGCTGACGGAGAACTGCCGCCACGCCTGCTCGCTGACGCCGGGCACCAGCTCGTCGCGGTCGCCGGTCTCGGTCTCCTCGGCCCACTCCTGGATGCGCTGGACCATGCGGCCCGTGGCGCTGACCTCGCGCGGGTCGAACAGCTGGTCCTGCTCGTCCTCCTCGGGCCAGCCGGCGGTCGCCTTGTAGCGGCACAGGTAGTTGCGCCGGCCCTTGAGGATGGCGAACGTCGGCGCGTGCGGCAGCTCCTTGGCCAGCGCCTCGGACAGGCGCGGCAGGTCACGGTCGACGAGCTGACGCTGCAGCGCGATGGTCGCGGTGGAGATCACCACGGGCTTGTCGGCGTCCATGGCGTGCCGGATCGAGGGGACCAGGTAGGCGAGCGACTTGCCGGTGCCCGTGCCGGCCTGGACGGCGAGGTGCTCCTTGCGCTCGATGGCCCGCTGGACGGCGCCGACCATCGTGATCTGGCCCTGCCGCTCGCTCCCTCCGAGAGCGTTGACCGCGATGCTGAGCAGTTCGTCGACTGACGGGAGATGGGAGTCCGGCACGGCAGTAAACGCTACCCGCATTCGCGGGTCCCCGGCGCCGAACGCGGTGTGATCGGCCATGCGCATCCCGGCGTTCGGGGGACACACCCGGCGGCCCGCATGGCACACTGAACGACCGGGACTCCAACTGGTCTTCCTACTGTGACCGGATGGGTCCAGGATGGGGATGGTAAATCCGGTTAAGTAGAGTTACCCGGGGTTGAGTGGACGAATAAGGGCTGGTTATCGCAGGATGTCCCCTATGTCGGAAGTTGTCCCGTTGCCGTCGTTCGGCGAAGTGTTCTTCGATGCCCGGGGGCAGGAGCGGTGTCTCCGGGTCACCTGGCACGAGGGCACCCTCGTTCTCAGCCTCTGGCGGGGAGAGATGTGCACCGCCAGCTTCCGCATGCCGATGGACGACGTCGGACGTCTCCTCGACACCCTCGACGACGGCTTCGCGGAGGCCACCGGCGAGCAGCCGGCCGTGCCCGCCCAGCAGGACCCGGGCACCGAGGTGATCCCGGGCACCGGCCAGTACCAGCGGCCGCAGACCCTCACGCCCCCGCCGGCGCAGCAGCAGCCCGAGGAGCGCCCCACGGCGACCCTGTCGCCCAGCGACGTGCTGGTCGCGCGCGGCACCCCGCCGCGCCAGGACAAGCTGGTGGCCTCCTACAGCGAGCCGCCCGCCCAGCGCGACCCCTACGGCGACTCCTCCGCCGGCCAGTACGGCGATTCCTCGCCGTACGCGGACACTTCGGCCGGCCAGTACGGTGACTCCTCGCCGTACGCGGACACCTCGGCCGGCCAGTACGGCGACTCCTCCCCGTACGCCGACACCTCCGTCGGCCAGTACGGCGACTCCTCGCCCTACGCCGACCCCGGCCAGTACGGCGAGCGGCAGCCCTTCACCGGCCCCCAGTACGCCGACCCGGGCGCCGGCCGCTCCTACTCCGGCCAGCAGTACGCCGATCCGCAGCGGTCGGAGCCGTTCACCGGCCCGCAGTACGTGGACGACACCCCGAGCGGCCCGCAGTACACCCTCGACCCAGACCCCTTCTCCGGCCCGCACCCGGTCGCCGGTGAGCGCCGCTACCAGCTTCCCGGCGAGCGGCAGGCGCCGCCCCACTCCACCGACCCGCTCGGCTTCCCGTCACAGGCGTCCGACCCGTTCGGCGGGCGGGGACAGGACCGGCACGGCCAGGACCGCTACGCCCACGACGACCTCGGATACCAGCAGCAGGGCCGCGGCGCCGCGCCCGCGGCCGACCCTGGTGCCGCCGGGCTGGGCACGCCCATGCACGGCATCCCCGGCGCCGGGCGCCGCCGCTCCATGCCCCAGCGGGCCGCCGCCCGCCGCGCCGAGCCGGACCCGTACCCGCAGCAGGAGCCGTACCAGAGCGGCGACTCCTACCGGGTCCGCGACGGCTACGCCTCCCTGGACCAGCCCTCCCCGGCCCGCGACTACGCCGGCCAGGACTACCCGGTCTACCCGCCGCCCGCCAACCCGGTGGACCCGCTGCTCGCGCTGGGCACCCCCGAGCAGGGGCAGGGGTACCGGCAGGACGGCCAGCTCTCGCGCCCGTACGTCGGTGACCCCATGTTCTCCACGGGCGAGCGCCTGCGGCCGGACCAGCAGTACGACGACCGGGACGACCGCCGCGACTGGTGACGCGCGGCACCCGGGCGTGCCCAGGACCGGCCCGCTGACCGGGTGACACCCTGCGGGGCGGTCCTGGCGGGAGGCACGTGACCCCGTCGCGGGCGGGCACGGCATGATGGAGACCGATGCGTTCCCCCGGCGGGGAGACCGTCCCGGCGGTGGGCCGGGCCGTCCCCGCGCGCAGCGGGGACCGCGCCCCGACCCGTCGCCGAGGAGGGCCTGAAGTGTCCCATCGTCCCGCGCCCTCCCCTGGGCGTGCCCGGTGAACGCGACCACGGGACTCCAGCTGCTCCTCGTGGCCGGCGGCGCCGTGGCCGTGGCGGCCGTGGCGCGCCGCAGAGGCTGGCCGGCGCCGCTGCTGCTCGTGGCGGCCGGGCTGATCGTGTCGCCGGTGGTCCCGGCCATCCCGCTCGACCCCGAGCTGGTGCTGTTCGTGTTCCTGCCGCCGCTGCTCTACTCGGCCGCGCTCGACAGCTCCTACCTGCGGCTGCGCGACGTGTGGCGGCCGGTGGCGCTGCTGTCGGTGGGCCTGGTGCTGGTCACGACGGCCGCCGTCGGCATGGCCGTCCACCTGCTGCTGCCCGAGCTGCCGCTGGCGGCGGCGTTCGCGCTGGGCGCGATCGTCGCGCCGCCCGACGCGGTGGCGGCGGTCGCCGTGGGCCGGCGGCTGGGCCTGCCGCGCCGGACGCTGACGATCCTCATCGGCGAGAGCCTGTTCAACGACGCGACCGCCCTGACGGCCTACCGGGTGGCCATCGGCGCGGCCACGGGCGCCACCGTGGACCTCGCCATGGCGGCCGGCGAGTTCGTGTACGCGACGGTGGCCGGCGTGGGCATCGGCCTGGCGCTGGCGCTGGCGTTCGCCTGGGTGTTCCGGCACACCCGCGACTCGCTGGTCGAGAACACGCTCATGCTGCTCATCCCGTTCGCCGCCTACCTCGCGGCCGAGTCGGCCCACGCCTCGGGCGTGATCTCCGTGGTCATCGTCGGCCTCTACCTGGGCAACCAGATGCACCTGCGCGGGTTCGGCTCGCGGCTGGTGTCGGCGTCGGTGTGGAAGGTGACCGACTTCTTCCTGGAGACGATCGTGTTCGCGCTGATCGGCCTTCAACTCGTGACGGTCGTGCGGGGCGTCAACGCCTACGGGGCGATCGAGCTGGCGCTGTACGCGGGCGCGGTGTTCCTGGTGACGGTGCTGGTGCGCTTCGCGTGGATGTTCCCCGCGGCGTACGTGCCGAGGCTGCTGCGGCGTGGCGATGACAGGCCCGCGCCCGCGCAGGTGGTGATCGTGAGCTGGGCCGGCATGCGGGGCGTGGTGTCGCTGGCCGCCGCGTTCTCCATCCCGGACGACGTGCCGGGCCGGCCGATGCTGCTGTTCCTGACGTTCACCACCGTGATCGGCACGCTGCTGGTGCAGGGGCTGTCGTTCCCCGCGCTGATCCGGCGGCTGCGCGTGTCCAGCGAGGAGGAGCGCTACCAGGACCTGCTGGCCGAGGCCAGCGCCCAGCAGGCGGCGCTCACCGCGGGCCTGGAGGCGCTCGACCGGGCCATGGAGACCGAGGACGGCGAGCCGGACGAGATCCAGAAGCAGGTCATCGACCAGCTCAAGGAGAAGTCGTGGCGGCGCTCGCTCACCGCCTGGGAGCGTCTGGGCGGCGGCACGGCGCAGGGCGGCGCGGAGACGCCCAGCGCGCTCTACCGCCGCCTGCGGCGCGACATGCTGCGTGCCGAGCGTGAGGTGTTCGTCAGGCTGCGCGACGAGCGCAGCCTCGACGACGAGGTGCTGCGTGAGGTGATGGCCCAGCTCGACTTCGAGGAGGCCATCCTGGAGCGCTAACCCATCGCGTTGTCGACGTAGCACCACTTCCACTGCTCGCCCCGCTCGTACGACTGGACGACCGGGTGGGCGACCTCGTGGAAGTGCTTTGTCGCGTGCTTGCCGGGCGAGGAGTCGCAGCAGCCGATGTGCCCGCAGTCGAGGCAGCGCCGCAGGTGCACCCACCGGCCGCCCACGGCCAGGCACTCCTCGCACCCTTCCGGGGTGCGGGGCACCGGATCCGCCGCCTGCGAAAGATGTTCACAAGTTGCCATAGACGAAATCCTAGAACTCCACTCTCATATCGGTGCTCCCGCACCCCTTGCTGACGGCGGGGTGACAGTGGAGATTGTGCACATCGGGGATGTGACCTGGACCACTGTGCCGAGGAGCCCGGGTGCTGGAGGTGCGCAATCTCGAGGTCGTCTACGACGACGTGATGCTGGTGCTGCGCGGGGTGAGCCTGAGCGTGCCGCCGGGGTCGGTCGTCGCGCTGCTCGGCGCGAACGGCGCCGGCAAGACCACCCTGTTACGCGCCGTGTCGGGGCTGCTCGGCGTCCACGACGGCGAGGTGGTCAAGGGCTCGGTCATGCTGGAGGGTGAGCCCGTCCACCACCTGCGGCCGGCTCAGATCGTCCGGCGGGGCGTCAGCCAGGTCATGGAGGGCCGGCGCATCCTGGGCGAGCTCACCGTGGAGGAGAACCTGCGGGCCGGCGGCCACACCGCCCGCGTCTCCCACCTGGACCGGGTCTACGACCTGTTCCCCCTGCTGCGCGAGCGGCGGGCGGCCACGGCCGGCTACCTGTCGGGCGGCGAGCAGCAGATGCTCGCGATCGGCCGCGCGCTCATGGCGGGCCCCCGCTACCTGCTGCTGGACGAGCCGAGCCTGGGCCTGGCCCCGTCGCTGGTGGCGCAGGTGCGCGACCTGGTCGTCGAGATCAACCGGCAGGGCACCACGGTGCTGCTGGTGGAGCAGAACGCCCGGATGGCGCTGTCCATCGCGACCCACGGCTACGTCATGGAGACCGGGAAGATCGTCATGGACCGGCCGGCCGGTGAGCTGCTGGCCGACGACGACATCAAGGAGTTCTACCTGGGGGCGGTCCGCTCCTTCCGCGACGTCAAGCACTACAGGCGCAGGAAGAGGTGGCTGTCGTGAGCGGGGCCGAGCCCGTGCTCCGGTTCCAGGACGTCCGGCTGGGCTTCGCCGGGGTCACGGCCATCGACGGCGTCACCTTCGACGTGCGCCCGTCCGAGCTGCTGGCGGTCATCGGGCCGAACGGCGCCGGCAAGACGTCGGTCTTCAACGTGCTGTCCGGCGTCTACCGGCCGCAGCGGGGCCGGGTCACCTTCCTCGGGGAGGACCTGCTGGCGCTGCGGCCGCACCAGATCGCCGCGCGGGGCATGGCGCGCACGTTCCAGAACGTCGAGCTGTTCCACAACCTGACGGTCCTGGACAACCTCATGCTCGGGCGCCACCACCACTTCCGCTACGGCGCCGCGGCGGCCGTCCTGTGGTTCGGCCGGGCGCGCCGGGCCGAACTCGCGGCCCGCGAGCGGGTGGAGGAGATCGTCGACTTCCTGGAGCTGGAGCCGTGGCGGCGCCACCCGGTGCGGCTGCTGCCGTACGGGATCCAGAAGCGGGTCGAGCTGGGCCGGGCGCTGGCCATGGAGCCGCGCCTGCTGCTGCTCGACGAGCCGGTGGCCGGGATGAACGTGGAGGAGACCGAGGACATGGCGCGGTTCGTCCTGGACGTGCGTGACGAGCTGGGCGTGCCCATCGTGATGGTGGAGCACGACATGGGCCTGGTGATGGACCTGGCCGACCGGGTGCTGGTACTCGACTTCGGGCGGCCCGTGGCGCTCGGCACCCCGGCCGAGGTGCGCGGCGACCCGGCCGTGATCCGGGCGTACCTGGGAGGTGCCGCGTGACGGCGCCGACCCGCGCCCGCCCGGGAGGTGCCGCATGACGGCGCCGAGCGCCCCGGTCAGCCAGGCGGCGACCGGCACGATGACCACGATCGCGACCCGGGTGCGCGCGCGGGCCCGGTCCGCGCCTGGCGCGGTCGCGATGCGGCACAAGGACCTCGGCGTCTGGCGCGAGGTCACCTGGGCCGGCTACTGGGACCGGGCGGAGCTGGTCGCGCACGCGCTGCTCGCCCTCGGCGTGGAGCCGGGCGACCGGGTGGCCGTCCATTCCGAGAACCGTCCCGAGTGGCTCTACGCCGATCTCGGCACGGTCGCGGTGCGCGGCGTCACCGTCGGCCTCTACCCGACCAACCCGGCCGACGAGGTGGCCTACCTCCTCGCCGACTGCGGCGCCCGGATCCTCGTCGCCGAGGACCAGGAGCAGGCCGACAAGGCGCTGGCCGTCCTCGGCCGATGCCCGGACCTGCGGCACGTCGTCTACCTGGAGCCGCGCGGCATCCGCGGCCGCTACGACGACCCGCGCCTCATGGCCTGGCCCGAGCTGCTGGCCCTCGGCGCGCGGCACCGCGCCGATCATCCCGGCGCGGTCGCCGGGCGCATGGCCGCCGCCGACCCCGGCGACGTGATGACGCTCATCTACACCTCCGGCACGACCGGGCCGCCGAAGGGCGTCATGCTCACGGCCCGCAACGTGGAGTACGCGGTGGAGACGCTGGTGACCGGCGGCGGCTTCACCTCGCCGCCGCCCTCCGAACGCGACCTGGTCCTGTCGTACCTGCCGCTGTGCCACGTGGCCGAGCGGGCCTTCACCGTCTGGTTCAACGCGGCCTCCGGCGTGCAGGTGAACTTCGCCGAGTCCATCGACACCGTCCAGGCCAACCTGCGCGAGGTGCAGCCGACGATCCTGTTCGGCGTGCCGCGCATCTGGGAGAAGGTGCTCGCCCAGATCGACATCCGGCGTACCTCGGCCACCCCGCTCAAGCGGGCCGTCACCGGCTTCTGGCTGCGGGTGGCCGACCGGGTGGGCGACACGCTGGCGAGCACCGGCGGACGCCACACCCTCGCCACCCGGCTGGCGTACGCGGCCGGGTGGGTGTGCTGCTACCGGGCGCTGCGCGAACGCTTCGGCATGCGCCACGTCCGCTACGCCGCCTCCGGGGCCGCGCCCATCGCGCCGGCCGTGCTCAGGTTCTTCATGGGCATCGGCGTGCCCATGCATGAGCTGTACGGCATGAGCGAGAACACCGCCATCGCCACCGCCAACCGGCCCGGCCGGATCCGGCTCGGCACGGTCGGCGAGCCGCACCCCGGCGTGGAGCTGCGGATCGACGAGGCGACGGGCGAGATCCTCACCCGGCATCCCGGCACGTTCGCCGGCTACTGGGGCCGGCCCGAGGCGACCGAGGCCGTCCTCGACCCGGACGGCTGGCTGCACACCGGCGACGTGGGCGAGCTGGTGGACGGCACGCACGTGCGGATCACCGACCGGCTGAAGGACATCATCATCACCGCGGGCGGCAAGAACGTCGCGCCCAGCGAGATCGAGAACGCGCTGAAGGCGTCGCCGTACGTCAAGGAGGCCGTCGTCGTCGGTGACCGGCGGCCCTACCTCGTCGCGCTCGTCGGCATCGAGCCCGACACGGTGGGGGAGTGGGCGCGGCGGCGCGGCATCCCCTACACCACCTACCGCGACCTGTCGGAGCGGCCGGAGACCCGCGAGCTGGTCCAGGGCGTCGTGGACGCGGTCAACGCCCGCCTGGCCCGCGCCGAGCAGGTCAAGCGCTTCGCGTTCCTGCCCAAGGAGCTCGACCACGAGGACGGCGAGCTGACCGCCACCCAGAAGGTCAAGCGGGCCGCCGTCGTGAAGCTGTTCGAGGACCTGGTCGAAGGGATGTACGCGCGGTGAAGGGGCTGGTGGAGACGGTCATCAGGGGGCTGGGCAACGGCTCGGTGTACGCGCTGCTCGCCCTCGGCTTCGTCATCATCTACAAGGCGACCCGGGTGATCAGCTTCGCGCAGCCGGCGCTGATGCTGGCCGGCGGCGTGGCCGTCAGCTACCTGGCCGAGACGACGGGCTTCTACCTGGCCGTGCCGCTGGCCGCGCTGCTGGTCGCCGGGGTGGCGCTGGGCGTGGAGCGGACGGCGATCCGGCCGATGGTGGGGCGGCCCGCGTTCGTGGTGGCGATCATCACGCTGGGCGTGGACGTGGTCCTGCGGGTCGTGGTCAACGCCTTCATCGGCCGCGACGTCCGCCAGGTGGGAGACCCGTGGGGGTTCGCGCAGGTCGAGCTGGGGCCGCTGGTCGTGCAGCAGCGCTGGCTCGCGATGCTCGCGGTGACGGCGGCGCTCGTCGCCCTGCTGTTCGCCTTCTTCCGCCACACCCGCTACGGGCTGGCGATGCGCGCCGCGGCCCACGACCAGGAGACGGCGCTCGCGCAGGGCATCTCGGTGGGCCTGGTGTTCGCGCTGTCGTGGGCGATCGCGGGGTTCCTGGCCGCCGTCGCGGGCGCGTTCGCGGGCACCGGGCAGGGCATCGAGCAGTCCACGTGGGTGATCGCGCTCAAGGCGCTGCCCGCGATCATCGTGGGCGGGCTCGACTCGCTCGGCGGGGCCGTGGCCGGGGGGCTGGTCGTCGGGGTGGTGGAGTCGCTGTTCCAGTCGTACCAGGGCGAGTACGCGCCGTGGCTGGGCCAGAACTTCGCCGTCGTCTCTCCGTACGTGGTGATGCTGGTGGTCCTGCTGGTCAGGCCGTACGGCCTGTTCGGCACCCGGGAGGTCGAACGCGTGTGACGGATCAGCGATCCGGGACGATTTCCGACGTCCCCGACATACCGACCGGACGGTCTCGCCGGGTGCGGGGCCGGCCGCTGCTGAACACCTCCTACGCCCAGGACATGGCGCTGCTCGACACGCCGGCCAAGCGGCTGTGGGCGGGGCTGCTGGTGGCGCTGGCCCTCGCGCTGCCGGTGGTGCTCGCCGACCGGTCGCTGGAGGTGCTGGCCGGGGCGTACGCGCTGGCCATCGGCGCGATCGGGCTCAACATCGTCACCGGGTACGCCGGGCAGGTGTCGCTCGGCCATGCCTTCTTCGTGGCCATCGGCGCCTACACCGCCGCCGCGCTGTCCGGGCCGCCCGGCGGCAGGACCCTCGGGTTCGGCGTGGCGGAGATCTGGATCTGGCTGCCCGCGGCCGGGCTCGCCGCGGCGGCGGCCGGGGTGCTCGTCGCGCCGCTCGCCACCCGGCTGCGCGGCCTCTACCTGGCCGTCGTCACGCTCGGCCTGGTCTTCCTCGGCGAGCACGTCTTCAAGGAGTGGAAGGCGCTGACCGGCGGCCCCGGCGTGGGCCGGGAGGCGGCCGTGCCCCGGCTGCTCGGCTACCCGCTGGACCAGGACGGGCCGCTCGGCACCAAGGAGCAGGTCCTCTACGTGCTGATGCTGGCGCTGCTCGTGCTCTTCGCGGTCGCGGCGCGCAACCTGGCCCGCTCGCGTGTCGGCCGCGCGTTCGCCGCGATCCGCGACCGCGACATCGCCGCGGCCGTCATCGGGGTGCCGCTGACCCGCTACAAGGTGCTGGCGTTCGGCGTCTCCTCCTTCTACGCCGGGTGCGCGGGCGGCCTGCTCTACACCGTCTCGGGGTACGTGGAGCCGGGCTCGTTCAGCCTGCTGCTGTCGGTGCAGTTCATCGCCATGGTGCTGATCGGCGGCGTGGCGACCGTGTCGGGCTCCATCGCGGGCGCCCTGTTCATCTCCCTGCTCCAGCCGCTCACCCGGACGCTGCCCGCGCTGGTGCCGGTCGTCAGCGCCGACACCACGCGCACGCCCAACGTCTTCCAGGTCGAGACCGTGCTCTACGGCCTGCTGATCGTGCTGTTCCTGGTCTTCGAGCCGCGGGGCCTGTTCGGGCTGTGGGTCCGGGTCCGCGCGTACTGGAAGTCCTGGCCGTTCTCCTACTAGAAGAGGGGTGACCCATGAGAAGTCGTTGCGTGGTGGTGGGGGCCGCGTTGGTGACGCTCGTTCCCGCGTGCGGCGTCATCCGGGGCGACGACGACCGGGGCGGGGACGTCCACGCGCCGGGGGTCACGGCCGAGCCCTGTCCCTCGGCCGTGGACAAGAAGAAGGGCTGCATCTACCTGGGCACCGTCTCCGACCTCACCTCCGGGCCGTTCGCGGCGCTCGCCGTGCCGATCACCGACGCGCAGAAGGCGTTCTGGGCCCGGGTCAACAAGGCGGGCGGCATCGGCGGGAAGTACGAGGTGGACGTCACCACGTACGTCCGCGACAACAAGTACAACCCCGAGGTCCACCGGCAGGTCTACAACGAGATCAAGGACCGGGTGCTCGCCCTGGCCCAGACGCTCGGCTCGCCCACCACGGCGGCGATCCTCGGCGACCTCAAGGCCAACAGCGTCGTCGCCGCCCCCGCCTCCTGGACGTCGGCCTGGGAGTTCGAGGACGTGATCATCGAGTCAGGGTCGAACTACTGCGTCGAGGCGATGAACTCCGTCGACTACGCCATGGAGGCGCACAAGTCCAGGAGCGTCATGGCCGTCCACCTGGCCGGCGACTACGGCGCCGACGCCGCCGCCGGGGCGAAGATCGCCGCGCAGCGCAACGGCCTGACCTTCACCGACGTCGAGACGCCCTCGGGCGCCACCGAGCAGGGCCGCGCGATCACCGAGATCACCAAGGGCAGGCCCGACCTCGTCATCCTCACCACCGGGCCCGCCGACGCGGCCGCCATCGTCGGCCAGGCCGCCGCGGCCGGCTTCAAGGGCCGCTTCATCGGCACCGGACCCACCTGGAACCCCGCCCTGCTCAAGTCGCCCGCCGCGCCCGCGCTCAAGGCCCTGTACGAGCAGTCGGCGCCGGGCCGGCCCTGGAACGCCGACACGCCGGGCCACCGGGCGATGCGCGAGGCGCTGCCCGGTGTCACCCCCAACGACGGCTACAGCTCGGGCTGGGCCTGGGCGTACCCCCTGAAGGCGGCGCTGGAGGGGATGGTGGCCAGTGGCGACGTCAGCCGCAAGGGCCTGCTCGCGGCAGTCAAGAAGCTCAGGACCGTCGACTACGAGGGCATGCTGCCGCCCGAGGCCGGGAACTACGCCGACGACCCCAACGCCGCCACCTTCCGCCAGACGATCGTCAACCAGGTCGACGACAAGGCGCCGACCGGCGTGACGATCGTCAAGGACTTCTACGTCGGCCCCACGGCCAAGGCGCACACCTTCGACGGGCCCTGCTTCGCCAAGCTGTGAGCCCCGGCTTTCGCGCGCGGGGCCGCGGCGGCGGGCCGTTGGGTAGGGTCACCGATATGCGCCCCTTCACGACCCGGTTCTCCGCCCTCGCCGCCGTCGCCGCCCTCGCCGTCACCGTCGTCGGCTGCTCCGAGGTCAACAGCACGATCGACAAGACCCAGGCATGTCTGGAGGCGCCCAAGATCGTCGCCGACCTGGGCAGCGAGCTCGGCAAGCTCAAGGACGACCCCCAGGCGATGGACAAGGCCCTCGACGACACCTCCAAGAAGCTGACCGAGGTGGCCGACAAGGCCGCCAACACCACCCTCAAGGAGGCCACCGACGACCTCGCGCGCACGCTGGCGGGCATCGACGTCAAGGACGTCAACGATGCGGTGGACGCCGCCCAGAAGGTCGGCACCGACACGGCCGCCTACCTGAAGAAGGTCGCCGAGGCCTGTAGTTGAACCGTGCCTCAACCCCGGCTTCTCTAGGGGAAATGGGGACGAATTAGCTTCACAGGTATGGAGCCGGATCCCCGTTTCACGCTCGCCAACGAGCGCACGTTCCTGACGTGGCTCAGCACCGCGCTGGCCCTCAGCGCGGGCGGGGTGGCCATGGCCGCGGTGCCGGAGGGCGTCTTCGTGCCGTGGGCGCGCACCCTGCTCGCCGTCATCCTGGTCACGCTGTCGGCGCTGGCCGCCGGCATGGCGTACCCGCGCTGGCGCAACATCCAGCGCGCGCTGCGCAGGCAGGAGCCGCTGCCGCCGCCCGCCCTCGCGGTCGTCTTCGGGGCCGGGGTGACCGCGGTCGCCGTGATCGCCCTGGTCTGCATCGTGATCGCGGCCTGACATGTCGGGGCCGGCGCCTGACGACATCTGGGACCCCGGGTTGCAGAGCGAACGCACCCGGCTGGCCTGGGTGCGCACGGCCGTGGTGCTGTCCACGGGCGGGATCGCCGCCGCGGGGCTGACCCTGCGGCACGGGCTGCCGGTGGCGACCGCGGCCGGGTTCGCGCTGGCCGCGCTGTGCGGGGGTGTGCTGCTGCTGCGCACCGGCCTGCGCTTCCGGCGGGTGCAGGAGGCCCTGCACGGCGGCCGGCCCACCGACAACCGGGTGGACGCCCTGCTGGCCTGGATCGGCACGCTGTGCGCCGTGGCGGGTGCGTTCGCGTTCGTGCTCACCGCGTGATCAGGGCTGGTGGGGGCGTCGACGGTGGCTTGCCGGAAACGCCCCGGTGGGATGACACTCGGTCTAGGGGGTGAACCCATGGAAGAGGTGCGCAGACTAGTACCGTTCGAATGCCGCCGCTGCTGGCACGTGTGGGAAGAGGAGTACCTCGTCAGGCACGGCGAGGACCGTCACGGCAACGAGAGAGTCGTCTGGATCCAGGGCGGGGTCGCCGTCCCGCCGCCCACCGAGGGCATGATCTGCCCCCGCTGCCACTGCCAGCAGGCCACCACGTTCCCCGACGGCTATCTGAGGAGTCATCCGGAGCTCATTCCGGCCCAGGAGCCCGGCCAGCCGGACGACAAGCCGCTGCTCAGCCCGGTCCCGAAACGGCCACGCTTCCTCTGATCCACCGGAGCCCTGGGACGGCCGCACGCGCCGTCCCCGGGCCCCGATCACATGACTCCGGCTCATGTAACGTGACATCGGGTGAGCATTTTCTAGCCTCCGGTGTCACAATCCGCGTCTTGTGGCGGTCCGCGCGCGTGACCGAGACTCGAAACGGCGCCCGCGCTCCTGACGGAACCCGTGGCGGCGGCGCCGGCGAGCCCGCCGCCTGGCGAGGGCGGCACCGCGGCGCGCGGGCGCCCTCTCACCAGGGTTGCGGGCGTTCAGCTCAGCTCAGGCTCTCCAGCCAGGCCCGGTGGAGCCCGGCGAAACGGCCCGAGGCGGCGACGAGCCGGTCCGGCGGCCCGTCCTCGACGATCTCGCCCCGGTCCATCACCAGCACCCGGTCGGCGATCTCGACGGTCGAGAGCCGGTGCGCGATGATCAGCGCGGTCCGGTCGGCCAGGATGGTCCGCAGCGCCCGCTGCACCAGGCGCTCGCTCGGCACGTCCAGGCTGGAGGTCGCCTCGTCCAGGATCAGCACCGCCGGGTCGGCGAGGAAGGCCCGGGCGAAGGCGACGAGCTGCCGCTGGCCCGCCGACATCCGGCCGCCCCGCTTGCCCACCTCCGTGTCGTAGCCGTCGGGCAGCGCCGCGATGAAGTCGTGGGCGCCGATGGCCCGCGCCGCCTCGCGTACCTGCCGGTCCGTGGCCTCCGGCCGGCCGAACTTGATGTTGTCGGCGACCGTGCCGCTGAACAGGAAGTTCTCCTGCGTCACCATGACGACGGCCGAGCGCAGCGTCGCCTCGTCCAGCCGGCGCAGGTCCACGCCGTCGAGCAGCACCCGGCCGCCCGTCGGGTCGTAGAAGCGCGAGATCAGCTTGGCCAGCGTCGTCTTGCCCGCGCCGGTCGCGCCGACCAGCGCGACGCTCTGGCCCGCCGGGATGGTCAGGTCGAACGTGGGCAGGATCGGCATCTCCTCGACGTAGGCGAACCTGGCGCCCTCGAAGCGCACCTCGCCGCGCGGCTCGGGCAGCGCCCGCGGGTCGCGCGGTTCCGGGACGGTCGGCTCCTCCTCCAGCACGCCCGACAGCTTCTCCAGCGCCGCGCCCGCCGACTGCAGCGTGTTGTAGAACTGGCTGATCTCCTGCATCGGCTCGTAGAACTGGCGCAGGTACAGCAGGAACGCGGTCAGCACACCGACCGTGACCTCGCCGTGCAGCGCCAGCCAGCCGCCGTAGAGCAGCACGCCGCCCACGGTCAGGTTGCCGATCAGCTTGATGCCCGGCATGAACAGTGCGACGAGCTGCATGCTGCTGGCGTTGGCGCCGCGGTAGTCGTCGTTGAGCCGGGTGAAGATCTCCTGGTTGCGCGGCTCGCGGCGGAACGCCTGCACCGCCCGGATGCCGGTCATCGACTCCACGAAGTGGACGATCACCAGGGCGACGGTCTCGCGGGTGCGCCGGTAGACGATCGCCGACTGGCGGCGGAACCAGCGGGTGAACAGCAGCAGCAGGGGCAGCGGCAGCAGCGCCACCAGGCCGAGGTGCACGTCCAGCACCACCAGCAGCACGGCCGTGCCGAACAGCGTCAGGACCGCGGTCACCAGGCTGTCGAAGCCCGACTGGAGCAGCTCGGCGATGGCCTCGATGTCGGAGGTCAGCCGGGAGATCACGCGGCCGGAGGTGTACTTCTCGTGGAAGCTCAGCGACAGCCGCTGGAAGTGGTCGAACACCCGCCGGCGCAGCTCCAGCAGGATGCCCTGCCCGATCTTGCCGGACAGTTGCAGGAACGCCTGCCGGGTGAGCGCCTGCGTGACCGCCGCGGCCAGGATCACGCCGATGACGGTGAGCAGCGTGGCGGGCCCGCTGCCCTTGAGCATCGGCGGGATGCCCGCGTCGATGCCGACCTTCACCAGGTACGGGATGGCGAGGCCGGCCGCGTTGGAGACGACGATGATGCCGGTGAGCAGGGCGATCGCCTTGCGGTGCGGCGAGAGCAGGTCGCCGAGCAGCCGCCGCGAGCGGGTCCGCAGCAGCACCGACACCTTCTCGGACAGCTCGTCCTGCTCCTCGGAGGCGACGCCGCGCCAGTCGGCGACGGCGGGCTCCTCGGCGGCCGGGTCGCCGGCTGTGCCGTCAGCCGGGTCGCCCGGCGTGCCGGTGGACGTGTTGGCGTCCGCGCTCAACGCAGGGCTCCTTCCGAGGGGTCGAGGTCGGCGTCCTGGGCGAGCAGCTCGCGGTAGGCGGGCACCTCGGCCAGCAGCTCGTGGTGGCGTCCGACGTGGGTGATCGTGCCGCCCGACAGCAGCGCGACCTTGTCGGCCAGCAGCACGGTCGAGGCGCGGTGCGCGACCACGATGCCGGTGGCGTCGCGCAGCACGTGGCGCAGCGCCTGCTCGACCAGCGCCTCCGTCTCGACGTCCAGCGCCGAGAGCGTGTCGTCGAGCACGAGGATCCGCGGTCGGCTCAGCACGGCGCGGGCCAGCGCGAGCCGCTGCCGCTGCCCGCCGGACAGCGACATGCCCTGCTCGCCGATCCGGGTGTCGAGGCCCCACGGCAGGTCGTGGACGAACATGGCCTGCGCGGTGCGGATGGCGTCCTCGAGCTCCTCCTCGGTGGCGTCGTGGCGGCCGAGCGTGAGGTTCTCGCGCACGCTCATCGAGAACAGCGTGGGCTCCTCGAAGGCGGTGGCCACCACCTGGCGCAGGGCGGGCAGCGTCAGGTCGCGCACGTCGTGGCCGTCGATGGTCACGCGCCCCGCGGTCGGGTCGATGAGCCGGGGCACCATCGCGGTCATCGTGGTCTTGCCGGAGCCGGTGGCGCCGACGATCGCGACGGTCTCGCCGGGCCGCACCTCCAGCCAGACGTCGCGCAGCACCGGCTGCTCGGCGCCGGGGAAGCGGAACTCGACCCCCTCGAAGCGCAGGTGGCCGCGCGGGTTCTCGATCACCGCGGTGCCGCCCTGGATGGCCGGGGCCGTGTCCATGACCTCCATGACCCGGTCGGCGGAGGTCATCGACTCCTGCGCCATCGCGAGGATGTAGCCGAGGCTGGCGATGGGCCAGACGAGCTGGAGCATCATCGTGGTGAAGGCGACCAGCGTGCCCAGCGTCAGCGCGCCCGAGCCCACGGCCAGCGCGCCCAGCAGCAGCACCAGGGCCAGCGTGAAGTTCGGGATCACCTCCAGGAACGTGAAGAACCGGGCCGACAGCCGCACCTTGTCCATCGACGTGCCGTACACCTTGAGCGCGGCGTCGTCGTAGCGGTCGTAGACGTGGTGGCGGCGGCCGAACGCCTTGATGGTGCGGATGCCGATGGCCGACTCCTCGACGAGCGTGGCGAGGTCGCCCTGCTCGTCCTGCACCTGGCGGGAGATCTTGATGTAGCGCTTCTCGAAGCGGTTCGACACCAGCACGATCGGCACGGCGGAGGCGGCCACGAGGAGCCCCAGCGGCCAGTACATGTTCAGCAGCAGCACCGTGACGGTGATGAGCTGCAGGATGTTCATGACCAGGAAGAGCATGCCGAAGCCGAGGAAGCGGCGGATGGTCGACAGGTCGGTGGTGGCGCGGGACAGGAGCTGGCCCGACTGCCATTCGCCGTGGAAGGCCATCGGCAGGCGCTGCAGGTGCGCGTACAGGTCGTCGCGGATGCGGGTCTCCAGGCCGAGCACGGGACCGACCTGGGTCCAGCGGCGCAGGAAGATCAGCACCGCCTCGGCGGTCCCGACGCCGAGCGCCAGCAGGCCGAGCGGCAGCAGGGCGCCGGAGTCGCCGGTGCGCACGGGGCCGTCGACGACGTCCTTGCCGATGAGCGGCAGCGCGATGCTGGCGGCGATGGACAGGATCGCGACGAGCCAGATGAACACCAGCTTGCCCACGTACGGACGGAGGTAGGGCTTCATCCGCCACAGGGCGAGGCTTGAGAGCGCGGGCAGTGAGAAGGGCAGGGGACGGCGGGGTGAGCGTGTATCGGGAGGCATCCCCACCAGGCTAATACGTGGGATCAACCCATTTTCGGTCCGCCACGCTGGGGGTCAGGGGCGCCGTCATGGCCGTTGTGCTCGGCTTTCCCGCCCTTCTCCGCACAACCGAATAGGACCTGATATATCGCTCGAGTTACCTTTTTCGAGCATTTGATGGGCGATTAAGTGGCCATTTCCTGGGTCAGGAAGCCTCGTGGCTGTAGAGGGCGTTCATGGCCTGCACCAGCGGCGGGGCGTACGTGCCCGAACCGGCCGTGGTCCTCGACCCGCCCCACTGCGCCTGCCACTGCCCGGTCGCGGTGGTGCGCATCGTCGTGTGGCTCAGCGTCCCGCCGGTGCTGTTCTTGTTGTAGATGCTCCAGTGGTGCGCGCTGTAGCCGTTCGTGGCCGACGACCTCGCGACCGTGTCGTCGTACGAGGAGGCGAGGAAGGTGTAGTCCGTCCCCATCTGCGACGGCGGCTGGGCGCCCAGCCACCTGAGGAAGCCGCTGCCGTCACGCATGTCGCTGCACTGCTCGTGGGTGATGGCGCACGCGTCCACCAGGGCCGTGTTGATGCCCTTGTGCGGGGTGGCGAGGGTGACGACGTCCTCGATGTACAGGTACGGGGGCCAGCCGCTCGGCCAGGCCGTCGCGCCGATGTCCTGGGCGTCCATCGACACGGCGCTCAGGTCAGGGGCCGTGGACGCCACGCCGTACCGGTTGACCCCCTCGATGGCGGCCTTGGCGATGAGGCCGCCCATGGAGTGCGCCATGATGTCCACCGGGACGCCCTGGCTGGAGTAGGACGAGTAGACGGTCCAGGCGAGCTGGCGGCCGATCTCCTGGATGCGGGTGTCGGTCGTGCCACTGAACTTGATGTCGCAGTTCGTGCTCTTGTTGTAGTACCCGAACGTGTAGACGTCGGTCCACCCGTTGGCGGTGAGCAGGTCCCTGGCGTTCTGCCAGGAGCTCGCGCAGTTGGTGTCGGCTTCGCGGTCGAACCCGTGCACCATCAGCGTCACGCGGCGCCCGTCGCCGCGCGAGGGCTCCGCCGAGGCGGGCGCCGCGGTGCCGGCCAGCGCCGCCGCGGCCACGACCGAGGACATGACCGCGGCCAGGCCGCACCTGAGGAGTCTGTGCATCCGCGCACTCCGTTCCGTGAGATCGCAAGCACGGTAGAGCGCGGACGATCATGTGCGAATCGGCCGTCGCGCCCGCGCGGAGCGGACGGTCCGGCGCCTCGACTAAGTCGGCGGGAGCCCGTGAGTAGGTCGGCCAGGCTCGGCGGGCAGCTCCATAGCCGCCTGGAGCCTCTTGCGCGACTGGGACCGCCGAGCGCACTCGGCCCGCGACACGGACGAGACGTTGGGCTACGAGCGGCTGGGGAAGATCG